>JAURNL010000103.1 GCA_030830205.1 Crocinitomicaceae bacterium
AAGATATCAACAACACCTCTATCCCACTCTCACTGAAAGAAGGCATTGAAAATGTGTATTTGCCTGCGCTTGACGCTGTCCAAAATAAACTTCTGAGTCTGTCTCAAGATTGGAAAAACATCCCGATGCTTGCTCGTACGCACGGCCAACCTGCCTCACCTACCCGATTGGGTAAGGAAATACAAGTCTTTGCAGAACGTCTCTCAAAGCAAATCACACAGCTCAAAGCACTCAAGTTACCTGCTAAATTTGGCGGAGCAACGGGTAATTTCAATGCGCATTATGTAGCCTATCCACAAGTTGATTGGGTTGCTTTTGGAAACCATTTTGTGAATGACATTTTAGGACTAGATCGTTCTCAAACCACCACTCAAATTGAGCATTATGATCAGCTAGCTGCCCTTTTTGATTGTATGAAACGTATCAACAACATTATGCTCGATCTCGATCGAGATATGTGGACCTACATTTCTATGGATTACTTCAAACAGCAGATCAAAGCAGGAGAAATAGGCTCCTCAGCCATGCCCCACAAAGTAAACCCTATTGACTTTGAAAACTCAGAAGGTAACATTGGCTTGGCAAATGCTCTTTTTGAACACCTCGCCTCCAAACTACCAGTTTCCCGCCTTCAGCGTGACCTCACTGACTCTACAGTATTGCGCGTCGTTGGCGTACCACTTGCCCACAGCATCATTGCTTTTGGGGCCACGCTTAAAGGGTTAGGCAAATTACTACTCAACCATGAAGCACTTGAAAAAGACCTTGAGAATAACTGGGCGGTCGTTGCAGAGGCCATACAAACTATTTTACGCCGTGAAGGCTATGAAAAACCTTATGAAGCGCTCAAAGGCCTCACCCGCAAAAACGAACGTGTTACTAAAGAAAGTGTACACGAATTCATTGATGAGCTGATCATTTCAGATGAATTAAAAGCAGAACTCAAACAAATCAGTCCTTCTAACTACGTTGGCATTCAACTTGTTCACTAATGTTTTTGCGGACTACCTTACTCATTTTCATCTGTTGTTTTTCATTTTTGGAGGCACAGCAATTAAATTGGCAGTGGGGTAATTTGCAGCGAAACAAAGGCTCTCTTGTACGAATTCTACCTGATCAAAAACAACAATTTTCGGCAATTCATTACAATAATCAACTCGCTGGAGGAGGTTACGCACTCACCCAATATTCGGAATTTGATGCTGTTGCCAGTACTAAAATTAAACCTGTTAGTCCTGAGGGATATGGATACTATCAAGAAACTTTGCGTCTGAAAAACGGTTATGCCATCTATATTGCCGATCGCAATGGTAAAGAAATGAAGCTTTTCGTCAAGATCCTTGATGAAGAGTTCAACGTAGTGGATGAACACGCTGTATTGAATTACATTGATACCCGTCCTAATGCACAACCTAAGTTCAATCTGATCCAATCTCCAGATCGATCACACCTTATTGCAACGTATCAAATTCCAGGAAAACGAAATGGTGTTGACACCTATGGATATCAACTTTTCGATGAGGACTTAAGCCCGCTACATGGAGGCGAGTACATCCTTCCATTCGATGCCAACCTTACATCAATTGAAGATTACTATCTGACCGACAACGGTGATTTTTTCATTGGCGTAATTGAAATGAGTGCAATTGAAAATCATGGTATCCGCGTTAGAAAAGCGTTCAAAAATATTCATGTTTACCAAATTGAAGAAAGTGGTGTAAAAAACTTTACATTCGATTTACAAGGAAAACGCGTTTCCAATTTCATCATGAATGCCCAACAGGGAACACAACTAAGCCTTTTTGGACTTTATGGAAATAGTCAGACTAATGACAGACAAGATGGTTTTTTTAATGCACAAATAAACCTCAACTCAGATTCCATCATTGCAGTTGGGTTCATTCCACTTAGCGCAGAAATGATGCTTAGTGAGCATGAGGCAAACGAACGACTGCGTTTGCAGAGACGCATGGAGCGCAGAGGTGATGAACCACAGCTTTCCCGATATGAAGTCCGCGATATTTTCACACTTCCGGATGGCAGTTATATCGGGTCCATAGAAAAATACTACATCTATACCAATACAACTTTCAATAATCAAACGGGTCAGCGAATGACCACCAACTATTACTATTACAACGATATCATCGCTTTTTGCATTGACACTAATGGGCAATTACGTTGGGAACAACGCATCCCAAAAATGCAAGTCAGCATCAATGACAACGGTCCTTTTAGTTCTTTTGCCAGTTATGTAGATAGTTCTTCATTGCACTTTATTTTCAATGACACAAAGGCTAATTATAACGAAAATGGTCAGTATAAAGAAGGTTTAACAGCACCTTCTACCTTTAGTTTGTCACGCAATAAAAATGTTGGCGCCTGGGTGCATATCGACATTCAAACAGGTCAAATGCAACGAAGTATTGGTCATCAGAGACTTACTGAAAATATATTATTGATGCCAAAGTTATTTCAATTGGATTTTAAAAATCAAGGTCTATATACTTACGGTGTCCTCGGGCCTCAAGAGAAATTTGGTTTTATACAGTTTTAAAAAGTAAGTAAATGCGAGTCCTACGATTGCTGATTTTACCAATACTCCTTTGGTCCTGTTCTAACGAGCCCAATAAGCCACCTGCATCCACCGAACAATTAAGCCAACGACCAAATGATGACCACAGTTATGCCAATTTAGATCAAATCAACACCAAGCATCTTCACTTAGAACTTGAAATTGATTTCGAATCGCAAACCATTTATGGCATTGCAAGACACCAGATGCAAAATAGAGGAGCCGATACAGCTATTTTTGACATGAAAGGCTTATTGATTCAAAAAGTCACGCTTGGTCCAAAAGGCCTTGAAAAAGAAACAGATTTTACCATTGGACCAATGGACAAAGATAGCATCATTGGGCAGGCCCTTTTGGTGAATGTGGAAGAGCATACATCTGAAGTTAATATTTACTATCAAACAACTAGTGCTTCAGATGCCCTTGATTGGCTAGACACCAATCTCACAAGTTCTAAATCCAAACCTTTTCTTTACACACAAGGTCAGGCCATACTTACACGTACATGGATTCCGTTACAAGATGCTCCATCTAACCGACTAACTTACAGTGCAGACGTAAAAGTACCCTCTGATTTACTGGCGCTCATGAGTGCTAAAAACCCAACTGAGCGCAATGATATTGGCTCCTATCATTTTGAAATGAAAAGAGCAATACCAAGTTACCTCATCGCACTTGCGGTTGGTGACATTGGCTTCCAGGATCTCGGCAATCACTGTGGCATTTACGCTGAAAAAGAATTACTCAATGATTGTGTTAAAGAATTTGAGGACCTTCCGCAAATGATGCGTGTGGCAGAGGCACTTTATGGCCCATATCAATGGGGGCGTTACGATGTGTTGGTTCTCCCCTATTCTTTCCCATTTGGTGGCATGGAAAACCCGATGCTTACTTTTGCAAATCCTACCTTACTCACCGGCGACAAAAGCTTGGTTTCAGTTGTTGCTCATGAATTGGCCCATTCTTGGTCAGGCAATCTAGTAACTAATCATTCTTGGTCCGACCTTTGGCTGAACGAAGGAACTACAGTCTATTTCGAACAAAGGATAATGGAAGCCTTAAGAGGCAAGGAAATTGCAGATATATTGGCACAAGTTGAATTTGGAGAGCTACAAGAAACACTGAAAGAAATGGCTGCCGATAGCTCATTCCAAGATAGCAAATTGCACTTAGATTTAGTGAATCGAGACCCAGATATTGCTATGTCTGATATCGCCTATGTAAAAGGGGCATTTTTCTTTCGGACACTGGAGCAGGCTGTGGGTCGCGCCCAACTTGATTCATTTTTGAAAAGTTATTTCAAACACTTTGCCTTTAAAACTATTAGTGCTGACCAATTTATTGATTATTTAGAGGCTCAACTTTTAGCTAAAAGTGGTATAGACTTTAATTACCGACAATGGATATTTGAAGCGGGGCTTCCAGACAATTGTATGAAGGTACAAACACCCCGCCTAGATAAAATAAGGTCCTTTGCGCAATCATTTAATGAAGGTAAGAATCCTTTTAAGCCCATTGCTCAAATCAAGTGGATTCAAAAAAACGGGAAGAGAAAGAAAACTGTAGCGTATGTTCCTGTTCAATATAGTGATTACTTGATTCAGGAATGGCAATTATTCATCCGTGGATTGCACCCTCAAACCAAAGCCTCACGTTTGCGATTGCTAGACCAACAATTTAAGTTTAGTCATACTCAAAATAGTGAAATCTTATGTGATTGGTTCGTGTTAGCTGCTCAATCAAACTATATCTTTGAAATAGAACCTCAATTGAGGGCTTTTTTACAAAAGGTAGGTCGCAGAAAATTTGTTTTGCCCATCTATCAAGCACTTGCTAAAAATAAAAAAGGATTATCCCTGGGCAGAACCATATTTCAAGAAGTCAAAACAAACTACCACAGTGTAACGCGTCATTCTGCTTGGAAGGCGCTCTACAGAAAAAACTAATTTCCGTATTCAGACAAAAATCTGATGCGTACTAATCTCAATTCTTCTTCGGTAAAAAGACCGTCAAATTCATGATAGGCGTCGATAAGGTCATCGGAGTCAGCCTGCATAAAATAGGAAATAATATCGTCTTGGTCATCGGCATCTAGTACATCATTAAGGTAATAGGCTATATTAAGTTTCGTGCCAGAATTGACCACCGTCTCCAGTTCCCAAAGTAACTCATCAAAGGATTTACCTTGTGATTTTGCGATATCCTCTAAAGGAAGTTTACGATCAATATTTTGAATCAATTGTACTTTTGCGCCAGACTTATTGATCAAAGATTTGACGACAAAATCCTGGGGGCGTTCAATTTGATTCGTTTCAACATAGGATGCAATATGTGAAATGAATTCCGAACCATAGCGCTGCGCTTTACCTGCCCCAACACCTTGAATAGCTGTTAGCTCATTCATGTCTATAGGATATTGTAGACACATATCTTGTAAGGAAGGCTCTTGAAAGACTACAAATGGTGGAACACCTGCTTGCTTGGCTACTTTGCGACGTAACTCAAGAAGTTGTGTAAACAAAACTTCATCGAGCGCGGTCCCTTTCTGACTGACAATAATATCGTCATCTGTATCTGAAAAATCATGCTGCTTGAATAACATGAAACTCTCAGGTTGTTGCATAAATGCACTACCCTTTGGGGTTAACTTCAATGTTCCAAAGCTTTCAACATCTTTGTATAAATACCCTGCAACAACAGCCTGTCTGATGACGGCATTCCAAAAATGCTCATCATGATCTTTGCCAACGGCAAATAAAGACAATTGATCATGCTTGTAGGCTTTGATATCTGCATTCAGATGTCCTGATAAGAAGGCACAGTAGTGCTTCGATTTTTGTGTTTGGTCTAATTGAACGAGGGCCTGAAGTAAGAGACTCAGGTATTGACTACCTTCCATGCGTTCTTGCGGATGCTTGCAGTTATCGCACTTTTCTTGACAGTTTGCTGAACTAAATTCTTCTCCAAAATAATGCAAAATAAATTTCCTGCGACATACAGATGTCTCTGCGTAAGAGACGATTTCATGCAATAACTGACGACCAATTTCTTGTTCTGTTACGGCTTTCCCTTGCAGAAACTTCTCTAGCTTTTCAATGTCCTTATAGCTATAAAATGCAACGCATTCACCAATGCCACCATCTCGTCCTGCCCGACCAGTTTCTTGATAATAACTCTCTATTGATTTGGGAATGTCATGGTGAATAACATAACGCACATCTGGTTTATCAATACCCATACCAAAAGCAATTGTAGCGACAATTACCTCGACTTCTTCCATCAGAAAAGCATCTTGATGTCTAGCTCTGGTATTCGCATCTAAACCGGCATGGTATGGAAGTGCGTTGATCCCATTGACTTGCAATAATTCTGCAATTTCTTCAACCTTTTTGCGACTCAAGCAATAAATAATTCCACTTTGACCTTCGTGTTGTTTCACATAACGGATGATCTGCTTTTCAACTTCTCTCTTAGGACGAATCTCATAATAGAGGTTGTCTCTATTGAAAGAAGACTTGAAAACATCGGCATCCAGCATGTTTAGATTTTTTTGGATATCGTGCTGAACTTTAGGCGTAGCAGTAGCCGTCAGTGCAATAATCGGTACAGAAGAAATTTTCTCAAAAATCTCACGCAAGCGCCGATACTCTGGCCTGAAATCATGGCCCCACTCTGAAATACAGTGCGCCTCATCAATTGCAAAAAAAGAAATAGGAACCGCGGCCAAAAAATCAATATTTTCTTTTTTGGTTAGAGATTCGGGGGCTACATAAAGCATTTTGGTCTGACCACTCAGTACGTCAGATTTTACTTGTGAAATTTCAGCCTTAGTGAGCGAAGAATTTAGAAAATGAGCAACTTGACCTGTCTGCGAGAATCCGCGTACAGCATCAACTTGATTTTTCATGAGTGCAATGAGCGGCGAAACAATAATTGATGTCCCGGGTAAAATCAAAGATGGTAGTTGGTAACACAAAGATTTGCCTCCACCTGTTGGCATGAGCACAAAAGTGTTTCGTCCTTCAAGTACGTTTTCAATGATTTGCTGCTGAGAACCTTTGAATTGATCGAAACCAAAATAATTTTTGAGGGCTTCTTTAAGTTGATATGTGGGCGTTTTGAACGACATGCGCTATTAAAAAACAACCATTTAATGAAGTTGTTCATCTAAATATACGCCAAAATTTGCAGCCAAGCATTATATAAGAGCAAAATCAGGCATTAAATGCCACCACCTCTTTTACTTCAGGTAAATGTTGTTTAAGTAAGTTTTCAATACCACCTTTTAAGGTAGCTGTTGATGATGGGCAACCTGCACAAGATCCTTTGAGCATCACTGTTACTTTACCCGCTTCAAAACCTAAAAAGTCAATTGCTCCGCCGTCATTAGCTACAGCTGGACGCACATATTGATCTAGGAGGTCGATAATAGCATCATCAAGCTCCGACGGCTCAAAATTGATTGGAGGAGAAGAGACAGTTGTTGTGCTTGTGGTTGAAAATTCATCTGATTGCTCCTCATGCCTTATTTGACTTGGCATAGCAATCAATACTTCTTTTTCAAAACTAATCCATTCTCGAATAAATTCTCTTAGCTCCATGGTGATGAAATCCCAAGGAACGTTGTCTGTTTTTGCAACAGTAACGAAATTTACCGCGATAAAAACTTTAGTCACAAATGGAAAGTCAAATAAAGCTTCTGCTAGTGGGGAGTAACCTTTTGCTGCAGCTTTGCTATCAAATTCAACAGATGCTCCTGAGGGTAGTAAATATTTGTTAGCCACAAACTTCATTGTTGAAGGATTAGGCGTCATTTCGCTGTAAACGGTTACGGGAATCATAAGGATTTTTTTTGGCTTACAAAGATAACCAATTCTACGCGCCTTTGTTTACTTGATGCGTAAAATCGAGTAAATCTAATACTGTTTTTACGGGTGAAAAAACGTCCGAAGGTACTTCGACAAAAAGGGTGTTCCATCGAGCCATAGCTCCATTCCATAAACCGGGCTTTTCAACGAATTGAACTTTTTTACCATCTTGGTTTTTCTCAACTACAAAATAACTTTTTGAGTCGGCAAACTGACTCAAGTCATGGGTTTGATCTTGTAAATCGCACGGACTTAAAACCATAAGTACTGGATTAAAGTATGCACTTTGCAATAGCAATTGACTCATTTGTGGGTGTGTCATGAGCTGTGACTTCTCAATGATCTGCTTGGTGAGTTTTCCCTCGTTTTTCACCCAAAAAGGTCCTCCTCCGGGTTGGCCATTGTTTCGAACCATACCACAAACTCGCAATGGCCGATTTAGCAATTCAACAAAAGTTTCAGTTGATAGGTCTGCAAGTTGTTGTGTCTCAAATAAACCTATTTTCTCATTCCATTCCTTTAGGCCTTCGATATCTTGTCTGCTCTGAAAACCACGCAACTGAGTCCTGATTTCCATCTGTAACCCAAGCAAATAATGCCAATTATCAGTACTATCTTGATGCTGCGTGTAATGTTGTACGTTATCAATGTTTTTGACCAAAATATACGGCGCCTTTAGCTTGGATAAGTTTTGAAGCAAAGCGCCATGACCTGCTGGCCGTCTCAAAAAATGACCATCATCAGCTTGAAGTGGATTGCCATCTTGTTCAAAAACAAAAGAATCGGTTTGCTTATCTTGAGTAGAGAATTCTAATTCATATTGGTGCTTCGTCAAGTTGCTCAGCTCCTCTTGTGCTTGAATGAAAGCTTGTTTAAATTCTTGTTGTATCGTAAAATGATATTTAGTTGGGCCTTGCGTTAAATGATATCCTTGGACTAGGTGTTCTTGAAATGCATTCAAGACAATTGGCTCGTGGATGTGAAAAGGAATTAGACCTTTTGGGAATCGGCCAAAATTGAGACTATCTTCATCGAGTAAATACCGAATGAGGGCATTAATTTGAAGTGTTCCAGATGAATAGGCATTCTGAATAGACAATGGTAGCTTCCTGTAAAAGGCAAAATGGGGTAACTTACTAAAAAACCGCTCCACGTTTTGTGCGCGTTCAGCACTTGGGTAGTCAAGGTATTCCTCTAAAAACGCAAACATTCTAGAGCCTGAGCCTGATGCCGGAATAAAAAAATGAATCGGCTCTTGGCTCATTCGAGCTTTCGTACGCAGCCTTTCTTGAGTTTCTTCAGGCAATAGAAGAATTCCGTCACTCAGTCTACAAGGCCTTTCAACAGGCAATACAGGAGGGCCTGCAATAATTGCTTCTTGTTGCTCTTTGAGTTGCTGTGCTTCGGTTTGGGAGGATTGCATTCTTTTTTGTTATTTTGCCACATGTTTAGCTGCCTCGAATATACAGCTTTTCTATGGAAAGCCAAAGGCCGACACGGTACGCACTCCCCTTTTGCATATTGGTTGGTAGATGTTGTTGCACGAC
Organism: Crocinitomicaceae bacterium; assembly: GCA_030830205.1. Lineage (GTDB taxonomy): Bacteria > Bacteroidota > Bacteroidia > Flavobacteriales_D > Crocinitomicaceae > UBA952. The sequence continues at coordinate 8,991 of JAURNL010000103.1, forward strand.
AAAAAAAAGTACAAACAATAGACCAGTCAATTTCGTTTCAAACCCAAAAAGAAAAACTTTTTTTCGCCAAGCTAAGCAGTTGTCTACCAACCTATCCAATAAAAGATTTGGATGATCCTGGATTAAAAAGTGATCAACAATATATCATTCGAACAGATTGCACTAGTTTTCTTCATCACATCAACACTCATGGGCTACGTTCATGGCACCCCGAAACGATTTTTTTTATCTCCAACTTCAACACTAAACCTCAGCAAAGAACTTGGTTGTCCATAATCCAGCTTAGTGAATTACATTTCAGCGCTGATTGTTTTTATTTTGGGTTGTTGAGTCCAAGACCAGGGCAAGCTAAAGAACATTTTTACCTAAAATTGAGCTAAACCACCAATATTATTTAGTTTTGTGCGTTGAGAATTTATGCGCTATTTACTAAGTTTCGTTGGAATATTAAGCTTGCTTCTCTGGAGCACACTAAGTTCTTGTGACAAACAAGTGCTTTTATCTAAATCTCATCTAAATTTCTCCAGTGATACACTCGTCTTTGACACCGTTTTTACAACTGTGGGCTCTACCACAAAATCTTTCAAGATTTATAATCCTGATCAACGGGTACTAAAAGTCGATGAAATAGAACTAATGGGAGGAGAAAATTCAGTTTACCGGATAAATGTTGATGGTACTCCGGGTGTTTTTCATCAAGATATTTTAATGGAAGCAAAAGACTCCCTTTTTATTTTTGTGGAGGTTACTTTAGCTGCAAATAACACTACAAATCCCCTCATTATAGAAGATTCTGTCAGATTCAGAACAAATGGAAAAGACCAATATGTTAAACTTGCTGCATGGGGACAAGATGCCTACTTTCATTATTCGAATTTTCAACTTCAACAATTAGATTTTAACGAAGGTGTTTGGCCCAATGACAAACCACATGTCATTTATGGAGCTGCAATTGTAGACTCCTCTAAAACGCTCACTATTCCTGCCGGTACAAAGGTGCATTTACACAAAAATGCGCTCTTGTATGTGTACAAAGGTTCTTTACAGGTTGAAGGGCAACTTGGTAACGAAGTAGTTTTTCTAGGTGATCGTCTAGAACTAGACTACCAGCATATCAGTGGTCAATATTACGGCATATACTTGCATGAGGCCCTTCCCAGCAATATCAACTATGCCATTCTTAAAAATGGCACTTCTGGCATTCATTTATACAGTCAAGATCCGAGCAATTCAAGTTACACCTTATTTGTACAAAACACAAAAATTTATAATCAAGCCCGATACGGCATATTTCTTTTTGCTGGGGCTAAAGTAAAAGCTGAAAACTGCCTGATTTCTCATAATGGAACACATGCTTTATTTGTGTTACAAGGAGGTGATTTTAATTTCAATCATTGCAACTTATTAGGTTATGGCTCCTCTACGAACCCTGCAGTTGGAATTAGTAATTTCTACAATGATTACCAGCTCAATCAAACCAATGTTTCTAGTATCGGCGAAGGGGTACTGAAAAATTGTGTTGTCTATGGCAACCTGTCCACTGAGATAGCTATGGATACTATCCAAATGACCGGAGTAGACCTAAATTTTGACTTTGATTATTGTGTATTCAAATCAGAAGCAATCTATTCTGATATATTTTATGGGAACCATATTTATTGGAATCAAAGCCCTTTGTTTTTGAATCCATCAGAGCGTGATTTTAACTTTAGTGCGGGCTCTTCATTGAATAATGCCGGTATCAGTTCTATTGTTTTTAACGACATTTTAGGTCAACCACGTAATAACCCGCCTGACATTGGGGCAATAGAAGTGCCCTAAAACAAAAAATCCGCGAGTATTGCTCGCGGATTTTTTATGTGTATATGTTTGACGCTAATTTGTCCGTTGACGACAAAGTTTAGGCCTTGGCATTCATATTATCAAGTACATCCATAACACCTTTTACAGCCTCAGCAGAATCAACAAGCAAAGCACGTTCTGCGTCATTGAGTTGCAATTCGATGATTTTTTCAATACCATTTTTTCCTAAAACTACAGGAACACCTAAATAGATGTCAGACATTCCGTATTCTCCTTGCAACCAAGCGCAAACCGGGAAAATACGTTTTTGATCGCGGACAACAGCCTCTACCATTTGAGCTGCTGCGGCACCAGGTGCATACCAAGCGGATGTGCCAAGTAATTTAACGATCTCACCACCTCCAAATTTGGTGCGCTCGATAATTTCATTCAAACGAGCTTCGTCGATGAGTTCGGTTACCGGAATTCCACCTACAGTAGTATAACGCGGCAGCGGAACCATTGTATCACCGTGGCCACCCATCAGTACAGCTTGGATATCTTTTGGTGAGACATTAAGCTCCTCAGCCAAAAATGCGCGGTAACGAGCGGTATCCAGTACTCCAGCCATTCCAAAAACACGAGAAGATGGCATATTTGCATTTAAAAATGCGCAATAGGTCATGACATCCAATGGGTTAGAAACGACAATGATAATAGCATTCGGCGAGTATTTCACAACGTTTTCCGTCACGGTCTTAACGATACCAGCATTGGTTGCGATAAGATCGTCACGTGACATTCCTGGCTTGCGTGGCAAACCTGAGGTAATGACAACCACGTCTGAATCTGCAGTACGAGCGTAATCATTGGTACATCCAACTGTACGAGAATCATAAAGGTTAATCGGGGCTGTTTGCCAAATATCAAGAGCTTTACCTTCGGCAAACCCTTCTTTGATATCAAGCAATACAATTTCATTGGCGATCTCACGAGTTGCCAATACATCGGCACAGGTCGCTCCTACGTTTCCTGCACCTACAACAGTTACTTTCATTTGTCTTGTTTTTAAATGGATAAAAGCTTTGCGCGACGAATTTAAGCATAGTTGACTAAAAAATGATGTTTTTTATGATGAAAACTAGTTTATATGGTAAACTAAGGCAACCCTCTGCTTAGCTTTGCGTTATTATTGTATTGAAAATTGGAGCAGAAAGAAAACTTAAAACGGATTGTTGAGGGATGCCTCAGAGGTGAACGACGCTCGCAAGAGCAATTGTTCTCCATGTTTTATGGAAAAATGATGGCCGTTAGTATGCGATATATTGCAGACCGAGACAGTGCCCAAGAAGTGCTGCAAGTTTCATTTTTAAAGGTCTTTGACAAATTGGAACATTTTGATTTCACCGGCTCTCTAGAGGGTTGGATCCGTAGAATTGTGACTAACACTGCCATTGATCAGTTACGTAAATCTAAAAAAGATCCCTTTTTATCTGACCAAGACAACGATTTTATATCGATGACCGAAGACCCAATGCAAGCAAAAGAATTTCTTGAGCACACACAACTCAAAGCTGAACTTGCACAAAAGGCCATCACTCAATTATCGCCTGCGTACCGAACAGTTTTTAACCTATACGTTATAGAACAGCTTAGTCACAAAGAAATTGCCGAACAGTTGGGCATTTCTGAAGGAACTTCAAAATCCAATTTAGCAAAAGCAAAAATGAATTTGCAACGCCTTTTAAAAGAACAATTTATACAGATTGAAAAACGATGAAAGATCCATTTGAATCCAAAATAAAGTCACTCATAGAAGACTTCTCCTATGAATATGACCCCAAAGCTTGGGATGCGCTCTCCAAGAAGCTTCCTGCGTCCAAATCTAGCCTTTCATGGCTTGGTAAATTAGGCATAGCAAGTATGCTTATGCTTGTTGTGGGCATCGTTGGATGGGTAAGCCTATCGAGCGAAAACCAAAAAGTGGAGCGTAAAACCAATAACGTAAAGCACAGTTCATCCACAAATGCTCATCCGGTTGAAAAAAATAAGCTTGAAGTAATTCATGCTAAAAAACAGGATTTATCGCCAAGCGCGAGCAAGCAAGCACCCATTAAGCCCCAGACAATTGATGCAAACTTTATACAAAATACTTTTTCTGCACCGAGCATCAATTCGGTGGTCAACAACCCTATAAGAGAGCGCCAACCAACGCAAGCTATTGTTGACGAATTAAGTGAATTGACCAAACCACTTCCCTTGAGCTCCTTACGACAAACCCCAAATAGTCAAATCAGCATAGGAGATGAACAAAAGGCGGAATTAGCGGGCAATTGTCAAGGACCAAAAATCTTTCTTGATGCAGACGCAGTGAATTATGAAGATGGTACACCACGCATTAAAATTTCCGCTGATTGCAATGGCTCTGAAATCAGCTGGAGTGCCAATGGAACGCTGGTTCAGAATAAGAGCCGCAGCGTCGAGTTATTGGCATTCAAAGGTCAAACTTATACCATCACTGCTCAAGCGCAATTAGAGGGATGTGTCAGCACCGAAAAAATCAAAATTACCACTAACGAAGATTACAACCTTCTTGCCGTAAATGCATTTAACCCGCAATCTAGAGATGAACGCAATGCATCTTTCATACCTTACGCACTAACCATTAGAGATGTGCGTTTTGAAATGATCATCTTAGATCCAGATAATGGCGCCTTGGTATTTAAAAGCACGGATTCTCAAAACGCATGGGATGGAACTGATCTGCGTAATGGCCAATTGGTACCTTCTCAAAAAGCGTTTATTTGGAAAGTTGTCTTGCAAGATGCTTTACCAAATGAAAAAACAACCTATACAGGCACAATCGTTCGCATATAGCTCCTGTCAACTCAGCGGAATTACTTACTTTTGTTCAGCACGAACCAACGTGAGTCCGCATGAGCATCATCAACTTATTGCCTGATCATATTGCCAATCAAATTGCCGCAGGTGAGGTCATTCAAAGACCTGCCTCGGTCGTAAAAGAATTGCTTGAAAACGCGGTAGACGCAGGTGCTACACAAATCCAGCTTTTTGTTAAGGATGCTGGTAAAACCCTTATTCAAGTACTTGACAATGGCAAGGGCATGGATGCTCAAGATGCTCAAAAGTGCTTTCTAAGGCACGCAACTAGCAAGCTACAGACAGCTGCAGATCTTTTTGCCTTGCAAACCAAAGGTTTTCGGGGAGAGGCTTTAGCCTCTATAGCGGCCATTGCCCACGTTTGCCTTAAAACCAGGCAAGAATCTCAGGATATCGGCATTCAGATTGAAATAGAGGGCAATCAAATCAAACACAAACAAGAAGTGATTTGCCAGAAGGGCTCATCATTTGAAGTAAAAAACCTCTTTTATAATGTACCCGCAAGACGCAACTTTTTGAAAAGTGATGCGATTGAACTAGGACATATCCAAACAGAGTTTGAACGAGTTGCACTTGCCCACCCAGCAATTCAATTCAGCTTTCAACATAACGGACAGGATGTCATGCAATTAGCTGCTGGTAATAACCGTATGCGTATAGCTGCTGTATTTGGAAAAGGCAGCAATGAAAAACTCGTGCCCATTGAGGAACATACAGACATAGTCCGTGTTAGCGGTTATATAGGCAAGCCAGAAATGGCTAAAAAAAGTAGAGGTGAGCAATACTTATTTGTAAATGATCGCTTTTTTAAAGATCCCTATTTTCATCATGCCATCACTAAAGCATACGATGGTATGATTAGTGAAAAACACCACGCCAGTTATTGTATTTTCTTGGAAGTAGACCCTCAAAAAATTGATGTCAATATACACCCAACGAAAACCGAAATTAAGTTTGAAGAAGACCGTTTTATCTATTCAATTTTATTAAGTAGCGTGAGACAGGCATTGGGAAAACACAACATTTTTCCTACCCTTGACTTCGAATCTGAAAATGCATTTGAGGTGCCGTCAGATGTACGTAAATCCGAACCTATTGCACCACAAATACTAGTTAATCCTAGTTACAATCCATTCCAAAGCACTCTGCATCAATCGTCCAAAAGTAGTGGTGGCGCAAAAAACTACAGCTCAGCACTTCAGCAAGAAGGATTTGGAAGTACTCCTCCAAGTCCTGAAGATTGGCAGCAATTTTACCAGATTACCCAACAAGAAACGGCTGAAAATCAAGAGATTTTCGAAACAGATACTTCCTCTAAACAATTCTTACTCCACGATAAATACCTGGTGAGTCCAACCAAATCGGGATTCCTCATCATTGATATCAATCGAGCTCAAAACCGCATCCTGTTTGATGAACTTATCCAGCGTTTTGTTGCACAACCTTTGGCTTCACAACAATTATTATTCCCAATTGAACGATCTTTAGCTAAAGATGCTAAACTCACCTGGCAGAGCCAAAAAAGCTTATGGAATCAATTGGGTTTTGTATTTGAATTAGCTGAAGATATTCTTCAAATTAAAGCTATTCCTGCCTTACTTTCCTCTTTGGATCTTGACCTGTGCCTAGACGAACTAACTGATGCTGCTGCTTACCAAGATATTGACAGTGGAGATGTAGCACACTTTATTGTAGCCAAACTTGCCTATTTAGGTGCCAAGCATTTTAAACTACAACACGCAGAGGAAGTAGAGCACTTTATCGAAACTCTTTTTCAATCTTCACAACACACCACCACACCCAACGGCAAACCAATAATGTTTACATTGGGATTTGATGAATTAGCTAAAAAACTCTGATCATGTTTCAAAACCTCCCACAAGTCACCAAAAACATATTGTTGCTCAACATCGCATTTTTTGTGGCTAGTTTGGTCTTAAAAAGCCAAGGAATCAACCTTGAAATGTCTTTGGGCGCTCACTACATCAACTCGCCATTTTTTGAACCCTACCAAGTCGTTACGCATTTCTTCATGCATGACACCAATAATCTCCTACATATTTTCTTCAATATGTGGCTTTTCGTTACACTAGGCGCTTATTTAGAGAATATCTGGGGAGCCAAGCGCTTCTTCATTTTTTATATTATCAGTGCGATGGGAGCCTTTGCGCTGTACAACATGATTGGATTTATTGAAATAATGAAGTTAAAATCCATACTTGGCCAACAATTTGACCTGGGGCAATTCGACTATTTTTTAAAGCACAGTGTTAATCTTAACAACGACTTAGTTGTCCAAATCAATACGTATATACAAGAATACCAGATCAATGTGACGCCGGCACTCGAACAATATCTTCAAAAATCAATAACACCGATGGTTGGTGCCTCTGGTGGTGTATTCGGGATCATGACTGCTTTTGCAATTTTATTTCCAAATACGGAATTTAGGCTCTATTTTTTCATTCCAGTAAAGGCAAAGTATCTCGTGTCTGCTTATTTTTTGTGGGAACTATATCTTTCCTTTCAACAACAAGCAGGCGATAACGTAGCACATTTAGCCCATATTGGGGGGGCAATTGCAGGTGCAATTTTAGTGCTCATATGGCGTAAAAATGACCGTTCAAATTTTTGGTGATGAATCCATTGATCGAACAGCTCAAAGTCCAGTTTAAAAGTGGCAGCATGACCATCAAACTTTTGATGGTCAATGTTGGTGTATTTATACTTATTGCAACGATCAACTCTCTTGAGCGTTTACAGCTTGTTAGACCATACGAAGGCATGTCCATTGATTTTTGGAGCCATTACCTATTTGCGCTTCCTGTTGGAACGGGTATTGCTTTTCAGCCTTGGACGCTCTTTACTTCATTATTTGGCCACTTTGGCATCTGGCATTTATTTGGAAATTTGATTTTCTTATACTTTGCTGGTCAAACATATGAACGTTTTTTTGGCTCACAAAGGCTTCTACAGCTTTACTTCCTTGGTGGTTTGGCGGGTAACCTCGCAGAAATTCTTGCCCACCAATTATTCCCTGCTTTAGGAATTGGAAATATTTTAGTTTCAGGAGCATCCGGGTCTATAATGGCTATTTTCATGGCATTGGCTTTTTCACAACCGCAATTGCAGGTGCAACTTTTTGGCATCTTTCCGTTACGTATTTATATGCTTGCTCTTTTTTTCTTTTTAAAAGATCTTTCTGCCATTGGTAATGCAGATCAAATTGCGCATTTCGCACATATTGGCGGAGCACTTTTTGGCATTTGGAGTATACAACAGTTCTGGCATATCCGTTTATCTAGACCATGGCTAGGAATCAAATTACGTCATGAGCAAAGTCATCTCAAAGTAAAAAAAGGAGGTAGACCCTTAACTGATGACCAATTTAGGGAGAAAAAAATGGAAAGACAGGCTCAGCTAGATAAGATCCTTGATAAGATCTCTAAAAAGGGCTATGATGCACTGACAAAAGCAGAAAAAGACTTTTTATTTCAACAAAGCAAAGATGTCTAAAAAGCGGCACATAACATTGCTATCCGGACCGTTCAAAATAGCTACTTCCTTGAGCCTCATAGGCTTACTTTTAAGCTATCTTGCACCATTTATTCATCCTTCTACAATTCCAGCCTTACCTTTTTTTGGGCTTACTTACCCTATATTTTTAACCTTGACGGTCATTTGGCTCTTCTTTTGGTCAATTTTTCGTTCTAAATGGGCTATATTTTGTTTAATTGTCTTACTTATTGGAGGAAAGCTTCACTTCCGAAACTTTTCTTTTAGCCCAACCGCAGCTCAAGAATCTGACTCAAACGGGCTTAAAATTCTTAGCTACAATGTTCGTCTTTTTGATTTATTTAATCCATCATTTGATGCTGCATTAGCGTCTAGAGATCAAATCTTTTCATTCATTCGCGAGCAAAAACCAGACGTACTTTGTTTACAAGAATTCTACAGACAAGACAGACCTACTGATTTTGAAGTCATGGATTCTATCAACGCTATCATGAGCACCCGTGACTACCACGAACGCAGTGCGCACAAAAGACGAACCCGTGAAAATTATGGAATTGCCATGTTTTCGAAATATCCAATGATTGCAAGAGGTGATGTCATGTTTGAAGCACAAGGAACTCAGGACTTCAATTATTGCATTTTTGCGGATATTGTTAAGGATTTGGATACTTTTCGTATTTATAATGTGCACTTACAATCCATTAGATTGCATGCAGATCCACATATTGAAGGAAAGGAAATTCAGACCTATGGTAGTAAAAAAGGTGCCCTTGCTGCTTATCGAAAATTAAGAAGTGCTTTTGAAAAAAGAGCAGAACAAGCACGCAGGGTTGTTGAACACCTCAAGACCTCACCTTATCCTGTTATTGTTTGTGGCGACTTCAACGACACTCCAATGTCCTACACCTACAATCAGTTTCAACTTGCGCTCTTAGATGCATTCCAATCGAGCGGAAAAGGTTTGGGATCCACCTATGTTGGAAGGCTGCCAGCTGGGCGTATTGACTACCTGTTCTATAGTCCACTTCTTCGCAGTTCCACGTTTCAGATTCAAAATAAGACACGCAGCGATCATCGTGCTATTAGTTGTATTTTTCAAAAAGTAACTCCATGATTGCCGTTATTAATTGCGGAAGTTCCAAAACACCTTTAATTGCGCAGCACCTGGAGGAATATCAAGATGTTCAAGTCATTGGCCTACTAGATTTCAGTACTGAAATCCTGAATCAATTTACAGGAGTGGTTATCTCGGGAGCACCAATTTTACTTACGGAAATTGATCCAGCACCCTACTTACAAAAGCTGTCTTGGATAAAGACTTATCAAAAACCAATTTTGGGCATCTGTTTTGGACATCAGCTTATCGGATTACTTCATGGTGCTCGTATTGCGAAAATGAAAGAAGACCGAGATTTTCAAGAAATAGAAGTCCTAAAAGACGACCTGATATTTGATCGTTTACCAGACATTTTTGAGATGCAAGAAGATCATTGCGAACATATATCGCTTCCACACGGCTTTGAATTATTAGCCTGTTCAGATGCCTGTATCAATGAAGTCATGAAACACAGAGACAAGCCGATTTATGGGGTTCAATTTCATCCAGAAGTATCAGGTAATTATGGCCATATGTTGCTGGCCAATTTTACACAACTACTTAACGAATAATTATTTACCTGCAATAGAGAGTAAGCGCTGACGATCAATAACATGAATTTTACGCGTTTGTATCTCAATGATTCCTTCATCTTTGAAATCCTTGAGCAATCTAATCAGGGTTTCTGTTGCAGTCCCTACAAAATTGGCAAGATCTTCTCTACTGAGATTAATTGGAGCATTGTCAAAAACATCTAGTAAAATGAGCATGGTAAAAGCTAAGCGTTCCCTCACTGATTTTTGAGCCATATTGGTAATAAAATCAGCACGATCTGCCAGTTCTTTTGATAATTCTTTGATGATCCCTTTACGCAAAACCGGATTGCTTTCCATTAGGTTGAGGAAATCTTCTTTACCTATAAAACAAATAGTACAGTCTTCGAGTGCCTCTGCCCCAACTTTATATGGTTCTTCAGTGAACATGGCTCTGAAACCAACTATTTCTCCTGCTTTGGCAATATGAATTATTTGCTCCTTCCCTTCGTCACCCCGTTTAAATATCTTAACGAGGCCTTGATTGATACAGTAAACTCCACGAGGGAAAGAACCTTCAAGAAAAACTGCTTGATGTTTTTTGTAATAATTACAAGCTCGGTGAGAATTGAGATGCTCGAGCTCATCAGAACAAAAATGATTCAACAGAGAATGCTCACGCCCCTTACAGTTTTGACAGGTGACAAATTTGTGAGATTTTTCGAGCATTGTATCGTTTTGTACTAATCAAATTTACAAAATCATTATTTTTTTCAAATGCGCTGTTACCTTAAAATTAAGGTCTGGAAATGAAAAAAGGAGACCGAAGTCTCCTTTTCAAACTATATGTGTAAAAATTACATTTTAATAAACTTGGCAGTGTCAGTTTGTCTACCTGAACTAAATTTAACGATGTAAGTTCCTGATGGAAGATCAGCACTATCAATATTTAGTTCTTGAGTTCCATCTGACATTTGAAGGTTTTTGGACCAAACCAATCTGCCGGTAATGCTGTATACTTGGACTTCTACTTTCCCATTCTGAGCTAATTCAAATACCAAAGTAGTATTATCCTTAGTTGGATTCGGATAAGTGCGCAACTTAGTTTTGATTAAACCTGATGGGGTATTATTGTTATTGCTAGTGCTCAAATATTGAGTAGTTCTCCAAATTCCACGTCCAAAGGTACCTAAATAGATTTCACCTGGACGACTGTTTCCTTCATCAAAGGAGCGCCAATTTTGACGAACTTCGTATACCGGTGTACCTTCAAATCCGGTTGAGGCGTTTTCCCAAGTAGCCCCTCCATTTTCAGAAACCCAAGCACCATTGGATGTACCCACGACTAAGATGTCTGGATCATTGCGATCAATAATACCATCATAAGTAGCAAGTCCAGAGACTATGGCCCCTAGGTTGGTAAATGTAGGAGAAGCAGCCGTTGCATTGTTGGTGCGCTTATTGGTACCATTAAATCCTGCAAAACAAACCAAATCATTGGCATTGTTCGGGTTAAGTGCAATACCTTCATATGAGGTATTGGTGATTTTTGTAAGTGTGGTTGCGGTTGGAGGAGTTACGGTGGCACCCTGAGTTACATAACCAGCTTTAGATGCAAAGTTGGCATCGCTCGTATATAAATCCCCTAGACCATCAAGACGCCAAACACCGTTACCAGAACTGATGTAGCAGTGATTTAAGTTGCGAGAGAACTCAACATCAACAGAATTGAAAAGACCACCGCCAATACCTTTGGCCAAACACAACCATCCTGGATTGGTTACAGAGAAACGTAAAGCATTGCGCGTTCCCCAAAGCTCACCTCCATTTGCGTTCACATAAACTAGAAACCAAGATTGGTATGGATCTGCAATGCGAAGGGTGTCCCAAGAAACATTAAAGATAACCGTGTCAGAACCCATTTCTATTGTTTCACCTGTGGCACTATTGATGCCATAGTTTACATTCCCAACTGTTAAAGAAGGATCATAATAAAGGGTGTCGTCAAAATAGAGTGCTGTTGGTGCAGAAAAATTGATTGTGTCACCAGACGATAAAGAAGGGATACGCATCAACTCACCCGCATCAAAATTTCTTTTTGGGATAAAGGTGACAGAATCCTCAGAATTTACGTCAAAATATTCAGCTAAGAACAACTCAGTATGGAATGGGTGATTAGGACTGCCATCTGTACCTGCTGGATCATATGTTCCAGGGAGGTTAGGGCTAAAGTTAGTCCAGTTTACACCACGATCTCCAGAGCGAGAAATACTGTTGTAGTAGATAGAGGAGAACATCACGGCTGGATTAAAGAAAGAGATTTCACATTCAAAGCCATCTCCTCCACCTACTTCACGAAACTCGTGATAAGTAGAAAGACTGAAGTCATTGTAGAGTGTTCCGTTGTCTTGTGCACCTCCCATTACGCGACCTGCAGCATCAAATGCGATACCATAAAATTGAGTAACGTTGTAGCCACGATTAGCCGGGAACCATGTTTGGCCTTTGTTTGTAGAAATTCCGACTCCACCATCATTACCAACATAAAAGCGATTATTGTTGTCCCATTTCATTTCATGGTTGTCAGCATGCACATATGTTGGTGAATTCGGATTGACAAACCAAAGTGAAATTTTTTCAAAACCTCCAGATGGTGGGTTGTTGACTGTTTGCTTCCATTCCCATACATCGATTCCACCGATTAGGAGTCGCTCGTTATCTGTAGGGTCTACAGAAAGAATGCTGTTGTATGTACCTTGGTTTCTATAAATATCAAATTCATTTGGTGGACCTGAAGGACCTACAAATTGATTCCATGTTTGACCATTGTCATGGGAAACATGCATGGATAGTAGGTTGGAATTAGTTCGAGCAGCATACAAAGAGTATGCGCCTGCTGAATTTTGAGTTGGAGAGATAGCGTATTCAATTCGTGCAGCTCCTGTTGGTACCAGATTGTTTGCAATTGTACCAGATTTGTCTGTAAACGAATTACCACCGTCAGTGGAAACAAATGTTTTGTTTGCTGCATATGCCGCAACAATTACTTGTGCGTTTTTAGAAATTTGAAGTGCAAAACAACCTCCTGATGAGGCGGGAACGCTTGTAAGAGACGCGTCACCAACTTTCCATTTCTTGAGACCTGAGGCAGTCGCTAACCAAACGTAATTATCGACATCTGAACTAGCCACTTCAGTACAATTTGTTGTACCTGGTATTTTGGTGAATGTGGCACCAAAATCAGTAGAATACCAA
>JAURNL010000104.1 GCA_030830205.1 Crocinitomicaceae bacterium
GTCAGAGCCATTGAATTCGAGCGAATTTTGTAATTGGTAAGGACCGCCATTGAAGCTATTATCAAAAGATTGGCCCGCCATCGGGAAGTTGGTAGAGGAGGTCACGCCATAAACGAAAAGTTCACCATTAGGAGCACATACAAGACTATGTGGGGTTTCGTTTCCAGAGCCACCTAAATAAGTGGAGTAAAGCAATGCTGTTCCTGTCGCATTGAATTTTGTGATGGAAACGTCCATTGGAAAGGTTCCAGTACCTGAATTGTAGCTGGCGTCAAAGGCACCAACTGTTGTGGGATAACCAGAACCAAATACAATTCCACCTCCAAACAAGTTGCCATTGACATCGGGCGTAGCTGTAAAACCCCAGTTGTCTACGGGTGAACCCGTAAACGTTGAAAATGTAAGGCTCGGGTCAATGTAAAGTGTGAGGCTCGGGTCATAGCTCTCTGAAAGCACAAAATCGATTTGACCATCTTGAAAAACCCAAGAAATAGGCACTTCAATCTTTTCGCCATTTGAATCAATATTCCAGGCGATTGGTTTACTGTAAGTGATTTCTCCAAATCGGTGTTTGAGTAACAATTGACCTTCAGGATTAATTGAAACGGCTTCAGCTCCTTGAATCTGAAAAGCAAATTGTTGGATATCACCATGAGGCATTAACTCCAGATGAAAAGCAAGTTGCTCATTTTCGGTGGTGTAAATGAGTTTACCGTCTTGAAAATAGTTAGGCGCAATGATTGTCGAGGACCCTCGCACCATAGACTTCCATTTAGAGGCGTCTGAACCAATGAAATAGTTGTGGTAATGTGCGCTGGAATCTTGGGTCTGAAAATTGGCGTTTTGTGCGTTGATGAATACGTGTTTAATGCAGTGGTATTGCCCTTGTTCTGAGTGTGCTTCGTGCGTAATGTCTTGTTCGTTGGGCTCGTGTGAATGAGTGGTGGCATTTGTCAGAAAAAAGGTCATGCCTTCTTGCTCTAGATAAACTCTACCGCCAGCAAGCGGTAAATTGTATAAAATACGCGCATCCCATTGCCCCTTATTTGGATACATCCAAACCTTTTGCGCAAAGGTGCAATGCATCCAACTAAAAAGAAGGATTAAACGTACTATTATTTTCATGGTGTAAGTAAAATTAACACATTCATTACCAAACTCAAAACTATAAACTAATCAAAGCCCATATGGTTGCCAAAACAGTATAAAATTATTGTCGCGCATCTCAAAATATCTTTTATTTGTATTTCTTTTCTTTCCTTATGTATATGATGAATAAACTTTTTCTCGTAGTTAGCTTTCTGTTACTTAACGCAGTAGCTTGGTCTCAAGGGTATTTACGCTTACAAATTCCCGTAAATAATGGCGAATTAAAAATCCTAGCAGATCAAGGTGTAGCAGTAGATCACGGTATTTTCAAAGAGGAAAAATATTTTATTTCGGACTTTTCTTATGCTGAAAAAGCCATCATGGATCAGAATGGCATTGCGTATGAAGTATTAATTGCTGACATTGAGCAGTATTATGAAGACCTGCTTAATCAGCCGGAAAAACCTACAGATGCTGAAACTGAGAAAAACACGAGTTGTTCAAATACAAACACTGCCAATCCGTGGGCAAGCCCTGCAACGCCGACTCATTTTAACCTTGGCATTATGGGTGGCTACCTCAAGTACGAAGAATTGCTTGCAGAACTTGATGAAATGGCGGCGCTTTATCCCAATTTAATTACTGTTAAAGCACCAATTTCTAACTTTTTAACTTTTGAGAATCGCCCAATTTATCATGTAAAAATTTCTGATAATCCCGGCCAAGATGAAGCAGGTGAACCAAAGGTTTTGTATACGGCTATACACCATGCCAGAGAGCCCATGAGTCTGATGGAGACTGTGTTTTTCATGTGGTATCTCCTTGATAATTATCAGGTGAATCCTGAAATTCAGTACATCGTTAATCATATGCAGCTTTATTTTGTGCCTTGTATCAATCCGGATGGCTATGTGTATAACCAAACCACCAATCCAAATGGAGGCGGTATGTGGCGTAAAAACCGAAGATTGAATTCCGGTGGTTCTTATGGTGTTGACCTCAACAGAAACTATTCTTACGGTTGGGGAACAACCGGTACTAGTTTTAGTCAGACCAACGAAACCTATTGCGGAACAGCACCATTCTCAGAGCCAGAAACACAAGCCATGCGCTGGTTGGTTCAGAACAACCACTTTATCACTGCGTTCAACGCGCATACGTATGCTGAGGATATCCTTTTCCCTATCGGGACCACCAATGCTGAATTTGCAGACCACCACGATTATTTTCAGACCTGTACCAATCATATGGTTGAGTACAATGGATATACTGCCATGAAAAGCTCAGGTCTGTATCCAGCTTCCGGTGACTCTGATGATTACATGTACAAACTAGATATTGGAGTTGGGCAAAAAGACACCATGTTTGTGCATACTCCTGAGGTGGGTACAGCTTTTTGGCAGCCGCAATCTCAAATTGTCCCGACTTGCAAGGAAATGTTCTTTCCTAATTTAATTTTGGCTCACCTTGCTGGTCGTTATACCTTAGTGAAAGATACCGACCCACAAGGCGTAGCAAGTTTGAATGGCAATTTCACACATGAAGCTACCAGACTCGGAAGAGAAGCAGGCCCTGTGACGGTAAGCTTACTTCCTTTGCAAAATATTACCAGCGTGGGTGCTCCAGTTGTCCATGACTTAGCCATTCAACAAGCTGCAACGGCGAGCATTAGCTTTACGCTGAATGCAAGCATTCAATTTGGAGATACCATCAAATATATTTTACAGACAGACAACGGCTTTTGGCAAAAGAAGGATACCATTGTTAAAATTTTTGGCGCTTTGAATCTAATAACAATTGAAGATGCCACCGATCCGAGCCAATGGACAGGAACTTGGGGCACCACTTCATCCACCTTTGTGTCAGCTAGTAAATCTTTTACAGATACGCCTACCGGAAATTACTCGAATAATGCCAATAGTACCTACACTTACACTCCAACTATTGATCTATCGAATAAAAGTGCCGCAAAAATCACATTTTGGTGTAAATGGAATATCGAGGCAGGCTATGATTTCACGCAATTCCAAGTTTCTACAGATAATGGCCAGACTTGGTTGGCTCAGTGCGGTAATTACACTGTTTTAGGTACTTCAGGAAATGGAAGTGTTCAGCCTGCTAACAAACCACTTTGGGATGGCGTTCAGTCAACTTGGGTTCTTGAAGAAATTAATTTGTCCGAGTACTTGGGTCAGCAGATCAAAGTGCGCTTTCAATTAAGATCAGATGGGGGCACGCGAGCTGATGGTTTCTATTTTGACGATTTCAGTATCTATGCCAATGAAATTGACGATACTGGTCTTGAATCTCTTGGGAATAGTCAGTTGTTGGTTTCTCCAAACCCAAGTCAACAACAATTTCAAATTCAGGGCTTACAACAGAATGCGCCGTATCAAATCATTCATTCGAGCGGTAAAATTGTTCAAAGCGGCAAGGTAGCTCAAGCAAATCAACTGTTTGATTTGGAAGAAGCTGCGGGCATCTATTATTTTCAGACTATTATAAATGAGCAGCCGGTTCGCGTTAAAATCATGCTGCTTGACTAAAGCGCAATAAAAGCCGCGATTTTGTCCATGTAGTTTTGATATCCCGTAACAAAGGGAGTAGTTTCGTGTTCTCCACCGGGAACTAAATAAGACTCTTTGTAACCTTGTGTTTTGTTATCATAAACTGGTTGCCCATGACTTTTGACCGTTAAAAAGGAATCAGCTTCGCCATGAATCCAGAGTAAAGGAATGCTGATTTTTTTAATTTCAGTAGCGTTGTCAATCTTTAAATCAACTAAGAAAGAGCCTGGCATCGAGAGCAGCGCTGCATCCTGAATCATGACTTCAGCCGAGGCAAAGGGTGCTTCCAAAATGAGTTTACTCGGTTCGAGTGCATATTCAGTTGGATGCGCAGCAACCTCACAAGCAGCTGCCGAACCTAAGGAGAAGCCAAAAATAACGAAGCGTTCTTTCTGCAAGCCTTGGTCCTTGAGCCATTGAATAGCCGCAGCAGTTGTTCTGTACATATTTTCTTCTGAGGCCTTGCCTTCTGAGCGACCAAAACTTGGGTAATCAAACATGAGGACGCCATAACGACCTAAGCCGCCTGTGTTGGCATAGAGTTTTTGTCTTGGCCAATAAAAATCCATGTGATCTTTGTTGCCATGGCAATATAAAATAACGGTGTCAGTTGCAATGCTATTGAGGTCACCAACGTAAATAGCACTCATTTTTGCTGCGCCTTCTTCGAGTTCGACATCGAGTTGAAACTGATGGATCATGGATTCAGGCACAGAAAATTGCCCTCCAAGATCGAGTGTCAACTCTCCGGTGTAAGCATCAAGCTGATAAGTTTCAAGTTGGCTCGGGTTAAATAAAAAGCCGTCTAGTCTTTTGCGACAAGAGAAAAGACAAAGCGATATAATAAATAAAAGGAGTAGTTTTTTCATGTTACAAACGATAAGTAATGCCAAAGTAAAGTCCCATTGCGCCGCGATTCTGAAGTAAACTTGGGTACGGAACCACAATGTTTTCATTAGAATAAGTAGGAGCTAGAATTTTTATTTCTGCTTGATATGACAATTTAGGTCTGATCCATTGATGTCCGAGTTGAAAGTTAGGAATCCAGAGTTGTTCATTGGGCCTTCCCTGAGATTCAACGCGGTAGAAATCAAACCAATTGCTCATGCCGGCATAGAAAAAGTTGTAGTTTTTAGGCTGTTCCACGCAAAAGCGATCTAATTTCACAGGTTTCCACTCTTTTCCATATTTGAAATAGTAGTTTGCGTCTAATTGCGGCCAAATTCTGTTGGCACCCGTGTAGAAATCTAATAGAAAATTAACGTTGACTTGCCCAGAAACACCCATGCGGTCATTTTTCCAGATGCGTTGTGAAGCACCTACTTCAAATTGACCAACACCGAAAGCCAAAGAGGTCGTTTGTAGCGCGCCCATGAGGGTTGTTGTGTGGGTGATTCCTCTGCCGTAACCAATAGAAGTGAAAGGGATTGGTATAGCGCCAATTCCAGGAACTTTTGCCACCGGCCCACCAAAATGACCAGTAAGCACTTGTTCGCCTTTTTCTAAGGGTTCGACGAACCTAGCAGGAGCACATGCGCTTAGATACAAAGCAGCAAGTGCGTAAAAAATCCATTTTTGCATAGGCCAAATATAAAAAGATTAACCATCCAAATTGCTTACCTTTGTCTTATGTCAGGATCGAGTTATGGTCAAATTTTCAAGCTCACCACTTTTGGAGAGTCACATGGTGTTGCCATTGGCGGCATTATTGAAGGTTTTCCGGCTAATTTCGAACTCGATCTAGCAGCCATTCAGTTGGCTTTAGCTAAAAGACGCCCAGGTCAGTCGAGTTTGGTTTCTCCAAGGCAAGAGCCCGATCAAGTTGAATTTTTATCGGGTCTTTTTGAAGGAAAAACAACCGGAAGTCCTTTGGCATTCATGATCAAAAATCAAGATCAGCACTCCAAAGATTACACAGCCCTCAAAGACACTTTCAGGCCTTCTCACGCCGACTTCACGTACCAACAAAAATACGGCATCCGTGACCACCGTGGTGGCGGACGCA
>JAURNL010000105.1 GCA_030830205.1 Crocinitomicaceae bacterium
CCCCGGAATGTTGGTGAGTAATTCTGAAATATGCATGCCGCCACTCAACTGTAAGTCGTTGAGGCTGCGCACCTCCATCGGGACTGTATTTTTGGCGCGCAACGAGATTTGCTGTGCACTCACAGTTACTTCTTCGGTGGTCATGTGGCCGAGACGCAATTCAAAGCGCAGTCTCGATACATTTCCAAATACGGTGGTATCTAAAATTTGGTAGTCGGGGTGTTTGAGCCGCAGGGCTTGTTGATCCGACCAACTAAATGGAAAAACAAAGAGCCCCTGTGCGTCAGAGCGCACTTGTATTTGGAAGGAAGGCACGGAAATAAGAACGCCTTGAATGGCTTTCTGGGTTTGGGCATCAACAACAATGCCAGTGATTTCTTGCTGAGCAAGAAGGGAGCCGCTACAGAGGGCAGCCGCCCATAAAATCAGATTTTTCATGATAATGAGCAATAATAAGCATAGAACAATTGTTTAAAATCAAACGCTTGTTGTAGGCGGTGCTCGGAGTTGACGTAGGGTTGAAACTTGCTTGGATTGCCCTTTATAAATGGAGGTTCCATGTACAAAAGGCGCTTGTTTGTAAACATAAAATACCAAGGCCGAAGGACGCGTAAAAACACTGAGTGAAAGATCGCAAACAGGGCAATCTTCGTCGGCGGTATCGGTATGGGAGAGCTCAGATTTATGGTGCTCAGTATGTGCACAACGGTGCCACCACTGTTTGGGTGTCAGGACCATTGTGAAACAAACCAACAAAAATATACTGAGTGCTTTCACAAGCTAAAGTTAAGTATTTATGCGGGAATTAATCATAAAAGAAACTTAGCTTACAATAAAGCTTCAATAATCGCATCCATGGTATAGCCTTCTGCTTCTGCGCGATAATTACGCACCAAGCGGTGTCGCAGAATAGCTTTTGCTACTGCCTTAACATCTTCGATGTCTGGAGAATATTTACCATGTAGCGCAGCATGACATTTTGCGGCGATTATCAGATTTTGAGAAGCCCGCGGACCAGCACCCCAAGTAATGAAATCCTTGGTAATTTTTGGTGCGAGAGGATCTTTGTGACGGGTTTTTGCTACTAGCGTTACTGCATATTCGAGTACATTTTCTGCTACTGGTATGCGGCGAATAAGCGCTTGATAATCGATGATTTGCTGTGCGTTTAAAACAGTCTGAAGTTCTACAATTTTGTCGGTGGTGCTAGACTTCACAATAGCCAATTCTTCTTGGTAAGACGGGTAATCTACCCAAATATTGAACATGAAGCGGTCCAGTTGCGCTTCTGGTAAAGGATAGGTACCCTCCTGCTCAATTGGATTTTGCGTTGCCAATACAAAAAATGGCGCTTCGAGCTTGTAAGTTGTGCCAGCTGCCGTTACAGCGCGTTCTTGCATGGCCTCCAACAAGGCTGCTTGCGTTTTAGGAGGAGTTCGATTGATCTCATCCGCTAATATCATATTGGAAAAAATTGGGCCTTTGATGAATTTAAACTGCTTCGACTCATCTAGAATTTCAGATCCAATGATATCTGATGGCATAAGGTCAGGTGTGAACTGGATGCGATTGAAGGACAAACCTAAAGTTTTAGAAATGGTATTGACTAGTAAGGTTTTTGCCAGTCCAGGAACACCTACCAAAAGACAATGAGATCGTGAAAAAATAGCAATTAAAACCTGATCAACAACCTCATCTTGCCCGATGATTACTTGGTGAATCTCTTTTTTTAATGCCTGATAATCGTGTACTAACTGATCGATTTTGTCTTTGTCTGTCATAGGAATTAAGGTATTTTTAGCCAGTTCACTCGGTACTCACAATCTTGATATTGTTCATCGAGTCGGATATATGCATTTGGAATTTTGGCTGCTGTCCATTCATCGAGAACACGTTGTTTTTTATCGTTTTCTGCTGCAAGTTTGATGAGGGCATAATCTTGTTCTAAATTCGCTTGATGTGCAGGAATACGGTTTTGCAGTCTAACAATGCGAATACCTTGCTTTCTTTCAAATAAATCCATATAAAGGGACGGTAAAGAAACCCCTCCACTCTCCAAAGCATCCGTCAACAAATATATTTGCTGGTCTATTTCATTGAGTTGTTCCATGTCCCAATAGATGTCCATGGTATAAGGGTTGGTAAGCACTCCTTTGTTTTGTTTGGTGGCATCGTCATTTGAAAAACGAATGACCGCTTCATCCCAGGTAATTTCATTTCGGGTGAGCATTGCATAACAACTGTCCATGCGTTCAGCTGCAATTGAAATACTAGCAGAACTATACTCTGGCATGATCAATATATGTAAGCAAGTATAATCGTCTCCTTTACGCGACACCAACTTAATGATATGATAACCATACATGGTTTCTACAATTTCAGATACCTCGCCGGGTTTTAAATCAAAAACAGTGGCTTCAAATTGGGGCACCATCATGCCTTTCGAGGCAGCTATTTTACCTCCTTGACTTGCAGAACCTGGATCCATAGATTTGAGTCGCGCCATTGTCTCAAAGGATTTGGAACCACTTACTATTTGTTTGCGAATGTCCACAAGTTGATCATAGGCCAGTTTTTTATCAGCGGCAGTCAGCTCTGGAAATTGAACAATTTGCTGAAAGCTCAACTTCATATTGATAAACGGAATGCTGTCCTTTGGTAGTTTGGTAAAGAATGCCGCTACCTCCTTTGGAGTAACTGAAATGTCGCCAGTAATTTTACGCTCCATTTCCTGGGCAAGCATTTTGTTGCGGATGATGGTGCGGAATTCTTCTTTAATCGCAACAGTGGATTTACCATAAAAGGATTCTAAATTCTCACGTCCTCCCATTTTGTTTTCCATGATACGTAGTCGATTTTCCATTTCTGCATCGACTTGTTCATCAGAAATTTCTAAGCTATCAATGAGTGCTTGATTCACCAGCAACTCCTCTAAGAGCAGTTGTTCTAGAATTTGACATTCAATACCACTTTGAGATCTTTCCTTCTCGCTAAACTGTAGTCGCTGAGCTTCAATATCAGACCAAAGAATAATATGATCACCGACTTGTGCGACGATTTGATTTACTAATCGTTGGGCCTGAAAGTGCCCCAAAAGAACGATCTGAAAGAGGAATAGTATGAAAGTTTGATTTGTCATTATTGGCCAATTTGATAAAGCACATCTTCATTGATGACGATTTTATGCTTTAAACGTAACGCCTCTAGCCATTTTTTCTCTAAATATGTTTGGTAGTCAGAGGTCGCTATTCCTTTTGCCTCACTAAATTCTTTGGGTGCAGGAGGCAAAACTTCTGCTACTTTAACCACATACCATTTACCGTCTACTGAGTAAACAGGATTAAGACCAGCTGTGAAATTTCTTTTCTGTAAGTAAGGTGTTTGGGCAACTTCAAATTTATTCATTCGAACTTTCAAATTGAGTTCGGAATCCTTATTGATCACCTCTAATACATCTTTTGAATTAACAGTATCTGCTTGTAAAAGCATTCCATATACTTGAACCGCAATATGCTCATCTTTACATTCGTATACAGTTGCATCAAGTCTTTCGTTCCATACGTACTTTCCGCTATTTTCGTTGAAGAAAGTGCGCAAACCTGCAGTATCTTTAACGGCTTTGTTCCAGACCTGATCTTGCATGATTTCATATAAAATTATACCATCGTGATATTCTTGAACAAGCGATTTGTAAGCAGGGTATTTAGCAGGAAGTAGCGATTCTTCATAAGCTAAAATTTGATTCTTCTCCCATTGTTGGTAAAGTTGCTTCACTACAACTGCTACCTCATCTTTGCGAACAGTTCGGAAATTTTTTTCTACATATTTAGCAAAATCTTGTTGTTTGAATTTTTTACCATCAAGAACAAATAAAGTTTTATTCGATTTGAGTTTTTCCGCATTCCATTTACCTACAAAATAAGTTGAATCCAGATTAGCGAAAAACCACTCTAGGTTTTTGTCACCTGCGAATTGGTAGGCATATTGGGAACGCAATTTTTGAACAAAAGAATCTTGTGTTACTTTGGATCGTTCATCCTTATTGACTTTTGCTTGTAATTCACGTCGCATGTTGTCGAAAGATTTGACAGGGGTCCATTCAATAAGTTTAATAATGTGGTAACCGTATTGAGTCTTGACTGGTTTAGAGAACTCACCTACATTTTTTAGCGCAAAGGCTGCATCTTCAAATTCCAAAACCATACGCTGACTTGTACCGGATCCAAAAGCCGGAAGTTCACCAGCTCTTTTAATGCTATTGGCATCCTCAGAGTAGGCACTCACCATCTTTTCCCAAGAAGATCCAGCTGCCAAGCTATCGTAAATTTCATTGATTTTCTTTTCTGCATTTTGTCTGGTTTCTGCAGTAGCATCTCTACCGGTAGAAATCATAAGATGAGCAACCTTGATGGTTCCTCTTGCAGGACGTTTGTCAGTTACCTTTAAAATATGATAACCAAAACGCGTTCTAAATGGTTCACTGATGCTTCCTACCGAGGTGGTGTAAGCTTTTTCTTCGAAAGGATAGACCATTTGGAAGGCCGTAAAATAGCCTAAATCCCCACCATTGTTAACTACAGATGGATCTTCAGAGCCCAATTTTGATTTAGCAACCGATGCAAAATCTTCACCTTTTTCGATGCGTGCCTTCAATCCGAGCAAACGGTTATATGCGGCAAGCGTGTCTTTCGGACTTGCGTTGGGATCTAATTTGACCAAGATATGTGAGCAGCGAACCTCAGTAATGGTACGATTATAGGCCTCCTGAACCATTGCTTGATTTTGAACAGAGTCGATGAGATATGGCAAGGCTAATTGCCTCTTATAACCTTCAAGTTCTTTCTTTAATCGAGGAATGGTATCATAACCTAATGTTTCTGCTTCTGCTACTTTTAATTTAAATACTTCAAACAGCTCCATATATTGATCCAAAGAGTCTTTGTCAAAACTAGGATTCGGGTTGTTTTTAGTATAAATCTGTAGGAATTCTGATTTGGTAACCGGTTTATTGTTGATCGTCATGACCACAGGTTCCTTTTGTGCAAGAGCAATGTTGGTCAAAAATCCAAATAAGAATAATACAAGTGTCTTTTTCATGATAAGAGTTGATTCGTTTTAGGGTCGAAAATAATATTATTTAATACTGTAGTTCGGTGCCTCACGTGTAATTGTAACGTCGTGCGGATGTGATTCGCGTACACCTGCAGAGGTAATTCGCACAAAGCGAGCTCCTTTGAGTTTTGAAATATCTGAAGCACCACAATAGCCCATTCCAGCACGCAAGCCGCCAATAAGTTGGAACATCACTTCAATAAGTTTGCCACGGAAAGGTACGCGCCCAGAGATACCCTCTGGCACTAATTTTTTGATATCGTCTTCGGTATCTTGA
>JAURNL010000106.1 GCA_030830205.1 Crocinitomicaceae bacterium
GCCAGTATTCGTGGTAAATTGCGCTTGGAAGGGCTCAAAACAACCAACCCCATTGCTGCTGGTGACCGCGTCAATATTGAGCCAGGTTCTGATGAAAGTTGGGCCATTTTGTCGGTACAACCACGTCAGAACTATATTGTACGCAAGGCAACCAACCTCAGCAAGCAAATGCAAATTTTGGCGGCTAATGTGGATCGCGCTTATTTGGTGGTGACACTCAAGTCTCCGGTAACACAAATTGCATTTATTGACCGCTTTTTGGTGGCCGCAGAATCTTTTCGGATTCCGACTACCTTGCTTTTCAATAAAATAGACCTCTTCGATGCCGACGACACCGAGTATTTTGAGGCACTGAAAGTTATTTATGAAAATTTAGGCTACCCGTGCATTGGTATTTCAGCTGAAAAGCCAGAAACGGTAGCTTTCTTACGCGATGAAATCAAGGGCAAACAAGTCATGATTTCGGGTAATTCGGGCGTCGGAAAAACCACGCTGGTCAATGCCCTCGATGCCAGTCTTGACCTAAGAACAGGCGAGATATCTAGAGCCCACGAACAAGGTAAGCACACCACCACTTTTGCCGAAATGCACGCTTTACAGACGGGTGGCTACATCATTGACACACCTGGTATTCGGGCTTTTGGCTTGGTTGATCTTGAAAAAGAACATTACGCCCATTACTTTCCAGAAATGAGGGCCCTTTTAGGCGAATGCCGCTTCAATAATTGCAAGCACCTCAATGAACCGCACTGCGCAGTAAAAGCAGCTGTTGACAGCCAAGACATTGCACCGCATCGTTACCAAACCTACCTGCAACTCATGCAAGAAGACGCCTCTGACCCTTATCGCAGAAGTGAATTTTAAATCTTAGTTTAAAAATAGCATGCGAGTAGTCATTCAACGTGTTTCAGAAGCAGCCGTAAAAATCGACGGAAATATTGTCGGAGAAATATCAAAAGGCCTATTAGTTTTACTCGGCATAGCGCAAGAAGATACCGAGCAAGATGCGCTCTACCTTATTCAAAAACTCATCAACCTGCGCATATTTTCTGATGCCGATGGCAAAATGAATTTATCGGTTCAAGACTGCGGCGGCGAACTTTTAGTAGTGAGTCAGTTCACCCTTTATGCCGACACCAAAAAAGGAAATCGACCAAGCTACATAAGAGCAGCCAGACCCGAACAAGCCATTCCGCTCTACGAATTTTTCTTACAAGAACTCCAAAAACAATTCCAAGGACCCATCCAAACAGGCAAATTCGGCGCCGACATGAAAGTGTCGTTAATCAACGACGGCCCAGTTACGATTATTATGGATTCGAGAGGGGAAAACTAAGACTTTGGATCCACTTCAAAAATAATCGGGATGCGTATCCAAACACGCACTGGTCGATCATACTTATACCCCGGAATCCATGCGGGCATGGCTTGAATAACTCTCAGCGCCTCCTTATTACAGGGCGGACACTTAATTGTTGCCGATTCGACATCGACATGAGTTATAGATCCGTTTTTTTCAACTACAAATTTGACAATTACTTTATTACTTATTGGTGCTTTTTGATCTGATACCCATTTCTCCACTTCGCCCCATCTTAAACTGTCATTCAGATATTTGACAAGACCATCAAAACCACCTATAAATTCAGGATCAGTATCGGCAGCGTCTTCAATTGTCAAAGTATCGTTTTGGGGATTATCTGTAGAAGGAGGGGTTTGGGAATAAGCCACATTTGACAAAGCAAATAGTAGGAAGGATAATAGGAGCTTCATATTTTTGGAATGAATATTAAAAATAATAAAATTAAGTTGACTACGTATTTATCTCTATAACACAAGGAAATTTATACGTATTTTTGATTATATTTTTATACGTATGAATATTAAACTTACCCTTTCTGTTGAGGAGGAAATCATCGTCAAAGCCAAAGCATATGCCAAAGCAAATGGCAAGAGCTTGTCGCAAATCGTTGAAAATTACCTCGGCTTGCTAGTTAAAGAGCAGACTCAAGTTGTTGAAGAAAAATCTATTACATATCAACTTAAAGGTGCATTTAAAGATCATGATTTAGGTGATTACAAAGAAGAACTTGCAAAGGCACTTTCAAAAAAATACCTAAACGAATGAAGCGTATCCTACTAGATTCAGACGTAATCCTAGATTTACTTCTTGAGCGCCAAGCATTTTGCGACGATGCAAATATGTTGGTGCTAGCATGTGAGCAAAAACTTTTTCACGGCTACATGACCCCTGTGAGTATAGCTAACGTTTATTATATTTTCCGTCAGAACGCAAGTCATATGAAGGTAATTGAACAACTTCAATTACTTCTAAAAATCATAGGCATTTTAAACATGGATCAAAAACAAGTATTAGCTGCACTTGATTCGAAATTCACCGATTTTGAAGATGCGCTTCAGTACTATTCTGCACTTCATAGCAACAAGATTGATGCAATTATAACACGAAATGTCAAAGACTTCAAGAAATCAGCATTACCTGTTTTTAGCCCTGCTGAGTTTTTAGCAACCTTCCATTAACTTTTTCTTTTCAACTCTGAGATATTGAAGGCATTTATTTTCATATTTAATATCTCCATCACCTCTTCCTTTGCTTCGATATGCGCCATATGGCCGCAATTCAAATAGTGCTTTTCTGAGTGCGTCACCTTAGCATCGAGCTCCTCGACACTCACCAACTGATCATGGATGCCATGGATAAAGATAAATTTTTCGGGGTATTGGTTGAGGTGCGATGTAAAGTCTTGTCTTTCGCGCATGGCAAGTGCGCTAAAAGCAATAGCTTCGGGAGACATGAGTTTGGCTTCTTCAATGAGTGCTGCGCTTTCCTTTTTGGAGCTTTCAGGGCCTTGGAACAAATTAGGAATCGCTTCACGAATAAAGATTTCTTTGGCCTTGTATACAATTTGAGCAACGCGGAGACGGTCTTGTTTTTTTTGTTCAGAATCGGACCAGCAATTAGAGTTGAGCAAAATGAGTTGCTGAAACCCAGGCTGCTTTGATAGTTCAAGCCCAACATAGGCACCCATTGAATGCCCAACTACGCTGAAATGAGTAATAGACAATCCATCTAAAACAAGCTGCACTTCTTGAGCCATTAATTGGATAGAAGGCGTATATAAAAGTTGAGAAGATCTGCCATGACCAGGAAGGTCAATTTTGATTTGCTGAATGGGTAAGTCATCTAGGGGGAGAGATTCCCACATTGATGACGATTCTAAAAAACCATGTAAGAAAACCCAAGCAGGGCCACTTCCTTTAACTGAATATGATAACATAAACGCTTGTTAGGCGTTCATTAATTCTTCGATATGGTCCGCCTCGATTGGAATGTTGGCCATCAAGTTGAATGGTGCGCCGCTTGCTTGCACAACAACGTCATCTTCTAAGCGAATACCGAGACCCTCTTCTGGGATGTAAATACCTGGTTCAACTGTAAAGACCATGTTAGCTGAAATAGGCTCATGCCATAAACCGACGTCGTGTGTGTCTAGGCCCAAGAAATGAGAAGTGCCGTGCATGAAATACTTTTTATAGGCTGGCCATGCTGGATCTTGGTTTTTGATGTCTTGCATAGAAATAAGACCCAAATTAACCAGTTGTTCTTCCATGAGTGTGCCAACTTGCTTGTGGTATTCGGCCATAATGGTACCCGGAACCAATAGTTTGGTGGCCTCATTCTTTACATTGAGCACTGCATTGTAAACTGCTTTTTGACGCGCTGTAAAACGGCCATTGACCGGGATGCAACGGGTGAGATCAGAGCTGTAGTTGGCGTATTCTGCACCAACATCAAGTAAAATGACATCGCCGTCTTGACACTGTTGGTTGTTTTCAATGTAATGTAGAACACAAGCATTTTTACCTGATGCCACAATTGGCGTATAGGCAAAACCTTTAGAGCGCTTGCGCAAAAACTCATGAGCAAGTTCAGCTTCGATTTCGTATTCCCAAACGCCCGGTTTGATAAAACCAAGTAAACGACGCACCCCTGCTTCTGTAATGTTACAAGCTGTTTGCATGAGGTCAAGTTCAATTTGTTCTTTAACCGATCGAATTAAATGCATGATGGGTGCAGACTTATGCACTTGATGAGCTGGGTAGTCTTGTTTTACTTGTTTGATGAAGCGATCTTCTCGGGTTTCTACTTCGGTGTTGGCACGAAGGTGCTCATTGGTATTGAGGTAGATGCCGCTTGCCTCGGCCATGAGTTGTTTGAATATTGTTGGGAATTGTTGGAGCCAATAGACGGTCTGAATTCCGGAAGTTTCAAAGGCGGTTTGTTTGGTGAGTTTTTCACCTTCCCAGATAGCAATGAGTTCTGATGTTTCTTTTAAGAATAATACCTCACGGTGAGCTGGGTTGCTTGCATTAGGAAAAAGTACCAAGATAGACTCTTCTTGATCAACACCAGATAAATAGAGGATATCGCGGTGCTGCGCAAAGGGCATCGTGCTATCGGCCGAAACCGGATAAATATCATTGGAATTAAAAACAGCTAAAGTTTGTGGAGCCATTTTAGCAATGAACTTTTTGCGATTAGCAATATATAGGGCTGAATCGATGCGGTCGTATTTCATAATGCAAGTTTGAAAGTAAAATTAAGGGTTCTCTTTGAACCAACTGGAGTAAAGCACATAATTATTGGCAATTCGCTGCACTTCTCCGGCAAATAGTTCTGGAGAAAGTGTTTTGATTTTTTTGGCGGGGATGCCTGCGTAAATACTCCAAGATTCTACGCGGGTGCCTTCTGTGAGTACAGCGCCTGCAGCGACAATGCTATTGGCCTCGATGTAGCAGTTGTCCATGACGATTGAACCCATGCCAATGAGTACGTTGTCTTCGATGGTGCAGCCATGAACCAGCGCGTTATGCCCGATAGAGACGTTATTGCCAATATTGAGCTTGGTTTTTTCATAGGTACAGTGTAAAACAGCGCCATCTTGGATGTTTACTTTGTTGCCCATTCGGATAGAATTGACATCTCCGCGAACAACAGCTGAAAACCAAACCGAGCATTGTTCGCCCATTTGTACATCGCCAACTACGGTTGCGTTTTCGGCCAAGAAACAATCAGGGCCAATTTGAGGCTCGAAACCTCTACATGCTTTCACTAATGCCATAAAACAAAGGTAGTAAAAGCAACACGAAACTATTCAGTAAAATTCACGTACAATGCGCGTTCTTA
>JAURNL010000107.1 GCA_030830205.1 Crocinitomicaceae bacterium
ACTAATAACTCTTGTGCGCTCTCAATAGGAATGATGCTTAAACGAGGATGTGCCAATTCTTGAGCAGTAGGTCCACATATCAAACGCACTTCATGACCAGCCTCAAGAGCTGCCTTTGCAAGTGCAAAGCCCATTTTACCTGTGGAATGATTGGATATATACCGCACAGGATCAATGGCTTCACGAGTAGGACCTGCCGTAATAAGCCACTTTTGACCAGATGGCTGGAAGTTATGGGTTTTAGTATTGAAATATGCTTGAAGATAGGAGCATATTTGCTCCGGCTCCTCCATTCTCCCCTGACCTTCTAATCCACTAGCTAATGATCCAAAGGTGGCGGGTATAATGTGCACACGATCTTGTTCCAGGAGAGACAGATTTCGCTTGAAACTAGGGTGCTGATACATATCAAGGTCCATAGCAGGCGCAATGATACAAGGACATTTCAAAGATAAATAGGTAGCTAATAATAGATTGTCACATGCACCACTCGCCATTTTAGAGATTGTATTGGCCGTGGCAGGGGCAATAAGCATAACATCGGCCCACATGCCTAATTCCACATGATTGGTCCAAACGCCGGTTTGTTTATTCCAAAACTCAATATGAACCGCTTCTTGCGAAAGGGTAGCCAACACCAACGGACTCACAAAATCTGCGGCATGGGGTGTTAATACACAACGTACCTCCGCACCGTGTTTTTTGAGTAAGCGTACAAGAATAGGGATTTTGTAGGCGGCAATACCTCCTGTAATACCAAGAAGGATCCGCTTACCGTGCATAATTATTGCAAAGACTCTGGTTTGCGCAGGTAGATTTTCTCATCTAAAAGCTCTTGCATAGCAATTGCAGTAGGCTTTGGCATTTTTTCATAATGCTTAGAGATTTCTATTTGCTCACGGTTTTCAAAAACTTCTTCAAGGTTGTCTGTATGCGTTGCAAATTCTTGCAACTTTTGAGTCAACTCTTCTTTGAGTTCTGAAGAAATCTGGTTGGCTCTCTTGGAGATAGCTACCAAAGATTCGTAAATGTTGCCAGTTTTCTCTTCTACTAAGATGGTGTCACGGGTAACAGTAGTACGTTCTGCAGCGATATTTTTGAAACTCATTTGTTTGTCTTTATTGTTTTTTATCTATTAACGCAATGTAGGCTTCTAGTTCTTTGAGATATCTAGAGCTAGGATAGCGAATGGCAAAGTTACGGAATCTTTCTATAGTTTGTTCGCTTCGTTCATTTTTTTTAGTTTCAACACTATTGATGGTCATCAGGTATGAATTTTTTACGACTATATAGTGTACTTCTTCTAGAAACCTCGAACGACTGTAGTGCTCCATGAAAAGCTCACCTGCTGCGACTGCAGCTTTGTAGTTTTCAGTTCGGTCGTAAAGCGCTACAGTTTCAAATTCTTTGAGTTCTAACTTAAAACGAAGCTGATCTATGATTAGATTGCATGAATCGACCAAATATGAACCCGGAAAACGATCGACAAATTGCTGTACATTACTGATGGCAAGTTCTGTTTCAGTTTGATCTAAGGTGTGTTCTGGTGAATTTTTAACAGAACACATGGCAATCATAAATAAGACCTCTTCGGATTTATCACTATAAGGGAAGCGCTGCATGTATGAACTGTAATAGTATTGAGCCATATAGTAGTCTTCTATTTCGTAATAGGATTGCGCCATACGATAATATGAAAGCTCTCCTTCCCCAGACTTCGGAGCATGTTGGTAAATTTGCTCATAAAGTACAATTGCCTTGTCGAAATCTTTTTGATCGTAAAGTTCGTTTGCTGTAACAAATTTTTGACTGTAGTCTGAGCCTTTTACAATTTTGGCATAGTCAGAACAAGCGCTAAGAAAGAGTGCAATGACGGAATAAGCTAGCAGTTTTTTCATGTTATTTGACTCTTAAACTGCGCCCTACTTGGAGCACAGTGGTGGGTTTAATGCCATTCAATTGACACAATCTCGTTACGGTAGTATAATTTTTTGACGCAATTTTAGTGAGGGTATCACCCGGACGAACTTTATAGTATTTTACTTGAGTTGCACGCACTACAACAGGCGCTTGAACTTCTTCTCTCGGATGATCTTCGTAATAATCAGAAGGTTTTGCCCCCGGTCGAAAGAGGCCCTTGTGCACAAATAAATTTTCGTTTTTTAATGATTTATTGTCAAAGTCAATAATTTCTTCGGGATTCATGGGTGCGTCGTAAAAACGTATTTCAAAATGCAAGTGTGAACCATAGGATCTTCCTGTATTCCCTCCTAAACCAATAGGCTCACCCGCTACAATGTCTTGATCAGGATAGACCAAAAACTTGCTGAGATGGGCATAAAGTGTTTCTAATCCGTTTGGATGTCGAATAATGACCAAATTTCCATATCCACCATCGTTGTATTTGGCATAACGTACTTTTCCAGTCCAAGTTGCATAAACGGTGTCTCCTGTTTCCAAATCGATATCGATGCCGTTGTGGTTTCTACCATTACGAGGACCATAGCGAGATGTAACAATTCCGGGGGCCGGCATTTGAAAATTTTGATCGTATTCATCATTGACACATAACCAAAGCGTATCCATGAGTTTAGACATATCATTGCGACTAGCAAAACACACATCATTACTCCAGGGATGATAAAAACTAGGATCTTGAGCTTTCATGAGTGCATGAATTCTAGGATTCATGATGCCGTCAAAGGTGCTTATTTCCAAAAATGACCAAGTCTTGTTGCTGTATAGAACTACTTTACCGAGCTCAGTTTCGATGGTATCAAGTGCACGTTGTGACCAGGATGAAAACCCGAAACAAAGAACAAAGGAGAAAAGGATGGTCGTCGTGCGCAAAACTAAAATTTCAGTGCAAATTTAGGTATTTCCTATGAAATGGCCCTGACTCCAACAATATCTAGCATGAAGAAGACAGGCTCGTTGGGGGCAATCACCTGACCATATCCCTTGCTTCCGTATGCCTGATCGGGCTGTAATATGATATAATAGCGTTCACCCTGAAGCGCATTTTTAAGCATTTTACGAAGGCCTGGCACCGTTGTTTTTTGACCAACCACATAACGCTGCGGAAACTTACGGGCTACAATGGCATTTGATTTGTTAGGTGTGGAGGCAACAAATTCATAAGCTATTTCCTTAGCTGCTCCTTCTTGGAATTCAAAAGGTTTGCCATCTGCTAGTTTCCATGCGCGGATACCATTTGCATCCGTACTTGGTTTGATTTTTGAAATTACCTTAACATAAAGCCAGTTTGGAGTATTGGGAGCTAAGACATCCTTAATTCCTTTATCTCCATAAGCTAATGCTGCAGGGATTTCAATCTTTACAAAATCTCCAACACGTAAATGCTGAAAAGCTAAATCCCAACCTTGTGTTTGCATGCTGTAACCCACCACAAATGGAATAAAAGGAAGATCAATGCGGTTATTTCCGTCAATAATGCGTCCATCAGGCGTACCTAGGCGGTAATCAATCAAGGCCATTTCACCCGTTTGGAAGCTAGGTCCTTCACCTCGTTCCAGCCATTTAAGTACAATTCCGCTCTTGAGCTGCTTGCGCATCTCTACTTTTCCCTTCTCAAAATTAATGAGGTTTTTTTTGGTATCAGCTGAACTTGAATCTAGGCTACTCAAGTTTTGTGTATTGGCTTTTACAATATTTTTAGTCTTGGATTTTGGCTTTTCGTTGTCTACACAAGCTGAAAAAATCAAAAGAATGGAAAGAAACAGGTAAGTTCTCATTGCAGTTCTATTAGTTGAAGATCAATGTAAAGAATACTTTGGGGCGGGATTTTACTGCGATCACCAAGTAATCCATGTGCGAGATAACTAGGTAAAATGAGTTTGGCCTTATCCCCTTTACGCATCAGCTGCAGTGCCTCATGGACTCCTGACTCTTTTTCAGATCTAGCTATTGTAATACGTTCAATCTCCTCTTCTTTGGTCTGATAACAGATAGTTCCATCGAGCAAAGCCACTTTCATCCGTACCAAGGCTTGTTGTCCTACTTGAGCAAAGGGTTCTGAATTGGGCACTTTTTCATAAAACATATATCGTAAGCCAGATGGCGCTTGCGTCATTTTAAGATGAGTATAATGCGCCAAAAAAGTATTTATTTTCAGATTTTCACGCACACTCAACTCCTGGTTGAAATCTACAGAGGTGGTTGTCGACCATTTTTGTCGATCTTGATGATTGGGCATTTCCCTTCGGCAGCCCATTAAAACAAGCAGCGCCGTGAGGCTTATCATATGTAAAAGCTGTTTGTACATGCTTTAAATCAAATCAATAAGTGAATGGAGCTTTGCCAAGGCTTCCTTTAGTGAACCTTGATAAAAACCACCAGCAGCGTATTGATGTCCTCCACCATTGAAATGCGTTTGTGCAAAAACATTCACAAATCGCTCTCCTTTGGACCGAAAAGAAAACTTCACCCCCTCTTCGGCTTCCATTAGAAAAACACCTGCATCAAATCCTTCAATAGACAAGATAACGTTTACTAAACCTTCGGTGTCTCCCTTTTGATATGCAAAGCGTTTCAATTCTTCTTTACTTAGGCTGAGTATACCTAACCGTTGTTGAGGAAACAATTGTAGTTTTTCTGCTATAGCATAACCCCGTAATTGCAATCTCGTTACACTATTGACATCGTAAACAGCCTCGTGTATCAAGTGATGAACAAGGCCTATCTCTAGCAAATGAGCCACCATTTGATGGGTGCGGGCCGAAACGGAAGGAAAGCGAAAGGATCCGGTATCGGTCATTAAACCAAGGTATAAACCTTGCGCCATAGGTATATTCACCAATGAAAGTTGCTCAAGCGCTGCTAAAGTCATATAAATGACTTCAGTAGTAGAACAAGCCTTGGGTTCAGAAATGGTCAACTGGCAAAAGTCTGTCGGTCCTGGGTGGTGATCGATCATCACTTTTGGAGCTGGATAAGCAGCTACAAATAAAGACATATCATCCCCTACTCTGCTTGGCGCGTTGTAATCAAGGGCAAATAAGAGATCAAAATCGTAGGTCTTTGAAGCATCATAGACACCCCATTGATACCCGTCTAGAAAGGGACAAAGGTAGGATGCGGGTTGATCTGGAAATAAAATCAAATAGTCCTTCCCACATTGCTCCGCATATGCGGCCCATGCAACTACGCTTCCTACCGCGTCGCCATCTGGACCTTTATGGGTAGTAATTAGCCAATTTTGATGGCTTTGGAGAGTTGTCGATAGCTGTTCTAAATTCATTTAGTCTTTTTGCATGTGCTCATCCTCTTCTGGATCAGGTGGGAATAATTTAGGAGCGTCAATTTTGTTTTGAAGACGATCAAGCATATCTTCTAGCTGAGAAACAGAAAGATTTTTGGCGATGATTTTTTTATCTTTATCTAATACAAAAAC
The DNA here is from genome assembly GCA_030830205.1 of Crocinitomicaceae bacterium. Lineage (GTDB taxonomy): Bacteria > Bacteroidota > Bacteroidia > Flavobacteriales_D > Crocinitomicaceae > UBA952. The sequence goes on from JAURNL010000107.1 coordinate 5,414, forward strand.
CTTTGGTGTTGAGTAAATATCATAAGTCTGTTGATAGTTCAAACTTTGCAAGGTTGTAGGCTTGCCTTTCTCCCCAGGATAAAGCGGTACTAACTTCTCGGGAGTTGCTTTGGCTATTTCATATATACTATTAGTAACGGCCACATTTATAAATGTAAGTTTGTTGTCACGGACATACTTCTTCCAAGCATCAAAATCTTTACCCACTCCTTTTCCGATGGCGTAGACCTCTATATTGCGTGCCTTCCATTTTTCGGCATATAATGTTTGAATTTTAGGAGTTACCTTTTTACAATGACCACACTCTGGATCCCAGAAATAAAGTATGGTATAGTCTGATGTAAGACTGTAAAAATCGAGCCATTTGGTATCTGAGGTATCACGCATAATAAGATTGGGTGGCTTGATA
>JAURNL010000108.1 GCA_030830205.1 Crocinitomicaceae bacterium
AGTTGCGCCATGATATAATCGCGTTCCGTTTTCGCTAAGATACTCGCTGCTGCAATACTAGCAAAACGAGCATCTCCCTTAATCATGCACTCAAAAGGGATTTGTTGATAAGGCTTGAATCGATTGCCATCAACTAAAATAAATTCAGGCTTGACACTCAGATTGGAGAGCGCCTTTTGCATGGCAAGAATGCTTGCATTGAGAATATTTATTTGGTCAATTACTGTGTGGTCTACAATGCCAATTCCGAAGGCAAGTGCTTTTTGAAGTATTTCTCCACGAAGTTCTTCCCTTTTTTTTGCACTCAGTTGTTTGGAGTCATTGAGTGCCGCTATGGGTTTTGCTGGATCGAGTATGACTGCTGCAGCTACAACAGGTCCGGCAAGACATCCACGACCAGCTTCATCACATCCTGCCTCTGGGAATAGCTCTTGATATTGCAATATTAAATTCATCACAGCGCCAATTTATTGAAATATTTTGTAGTTTTATCTAATATAAATACACCACCATGAAAAAACTAACTCTTCTTTTTTTGGCATTAGGTCTAAACCTAATCGTTTATGGTCAAAAAACGCTAAGTGCATCTGCATCAAGTATTGCTGAACTTAAGGGTGGTGTTGCCAGTGGCCACATCCAACTTATACTTCCCGAAGAGGTGACAGAAGATAACGTAATCATGTATGCTAAGTATTATACGAACATGTTTACCGTAGAGTTTGATGCTAAATCACACACGGCAACTTTTCACATGATAAGCAATGATGCCAACTCACGACGCGTAATTCTGCGTTTTTTAGGAGCAAATCAAATTGTAAATGTCCAAGTAGCAGACCGTGCCTATGATTTAGGTGCATTTTTTGACAATTACTTAAATTAACAAGCCTCCCTTTACCCATGAAGTTTTTTTTCTCCCTAGTTGTTGTATTATTCTTTGCCTTATCTAGTTGTAAAAATTCACAAATTACTTACAAGCACTACGGACCAGTTGCTGTGGATTCTACACAAGCACTTTCGCTAGACGTTATGCTCGCTACATTTCAAGCAAATCCAAAAAACGATGTCTTTACTTTTGTTGCGCCTTTAGTTGGTGTTTGTCAGAGTGCAGGTTGTTGGGTTAATGTTCAGCCAAGTAATGGAGAGCTCATTCGGGTAAGGTTTAAGGATCATTTTCTTATCCCTCCAGTTACTGAAATAAATTCGGCGGCTTATTTTCATGGAAAGGCCTACTATGATACACTCTCCGTTGAATTGCAAAAGCACTTCTTAGAAGATGCTAAAGCCCCACAGACCGAGATTGATAAAATCACTGATCCAAAAATTGAGTTAAACTTTGAGGCAGATGGAGTATGGGTTAAGAAGTCTTCTTCAAAATCACGTAAGTAAAGGCTGCCGACGCTCCTACAATAAGTATTTTGAGCCACCAAAGATAGTTCGGCATTAAAAAAATGCTAACTAAATTAACTGGAATCAATAAGATTGCCAATAAGTGAAATTTCCCCTGGTTTTTATTTTCTGAAATCATATACGCCTCCTGGTGTAAAGCACAGATGTAACGGCATATCATCTGGGTTGAGATCATCTATGGGAATAAATTCATCAAACAGATGAAGACCAATGAACAAACAATCTGGTTTACATTGTTTGAGTAGGCGATCGTAAAATCCTTTCCCATAACCAACGCGATGTCCGTCAGAGTTGAGGCCAAGAAGTGGTACAAAAACGTAATCCAGTTTTTGCGCTAAAATAGTGCGTCCATGTTTAGGTTCGGGAATACCAAAAGAATTGATCTCAAGTTGGCTCGTATGTTCATAATGAAAGAGCGCAAGTGTATGATCGGTAAAATTTGCCTTAGATAATATAGGATGTCCGCCTTTTAATATGATATCCTCTAGGAGACCATATGTAGAGATTTCATTCTGCCTTTCAATCGGTAGAAAGATACATACATATTTGGAGGTAAAAGGTATAGAATCCAGCACAAGTGCATGCACTTGTGCTGAGATTTTAGTGAGATCGTATGGACTTAGCTGAGCTCGCTTAGCTTTATAATGCTTGCGAATTTCGGCTTTCAACATGCTACAAGCGAACGCCTAGTTCAGATAACTTGCGATTGTCAATAACAGTCGCTTTCTTGCGTAGACCACCCATGGCTTGTCCTTCAACTTGATTGACAATTCCGAGAATCATTTGGTCTTTTTCTGCTTGGAAGTTTGTTGTAGCAGGAGCCTTAGTACTTGTTTTGATTTGAATTACGTATACTCCTGTTTCTCCTTTAAGCGGAAGGGTGCGTTGCCCATTCTTAAGTGCACCAGAGAATAAATTACCTATGATTGTCGGTTCATAACCAGCGTTAGATATTTGTGGATTGCCAAAAGTAATCTCTGCGTCAATTATTGGTGTATTGAATTTTTTACTCAATGATTGTAATGAATTCCCCGCCATTTGATTCATAAAGCGTTTCGCTTTCTTTTCTTGAACCAATTCTCTTTCCATTTGAGCTCGAACGTTTTCGAATAACGGTTCTCCTTCTGGACGAATAGCACTTACCATGGCGATGATGTATTTATCTTTATCACGGATAGGTGAAAGGGTCATGGAGCCAACGGTTGCATCTTCGTCATAAGCCAATTCAAGAATGCGATCGCGGGCCATTGTGGTCGTGAAGCCGTATACTTTTGGTGCTTTGTCTTCTATTTGAATCACTCTAGGAGCGTAGTTTGCACGTGTCACGATCGTATCGAACAATGCAGCCTTTTTGAATGGATCTTCTTCCTTAGAGACTTTACGATCAAGTTTCATCAAAATGCCGTTAACTTCACTTTCCATATTGGCAACGGTTTCGTCTGAAGGTTTGAAAGTGATACTCACGGATGCCACTAATGGAAAATTGCTAGAAGATCTTTCCAATACCTCTATGATATGAAATCCAAAATCAGTTTTTACAACTCCAATTTTACCAATTGGAGCAGTTGCACAATAGCCACCAAATTCTTTGACCATATCTCCTTCCAAAAAGTCTTCATAAACCCCTCCCTTGTCTTTTGATCCTGGATCCTCAGAGTGTTTTAGAGTGATTTCATCCCAGTTACTTCCGTTGAGGACTTTGACGATGCTATCCGCAGTTTTCTTTTTGGCAGCAATAACTTTTTCTTCAGTACTACTGTTAGTAGAGATGAGGATGTGACGGGCTTTAATGCTTGCTGGAGTAAATCCAATAACTTTAGAAAGAACCATCTTTTCTTTAGATACGTATGGACCAACCAACTGACCTAAAGTTGCTGTTTTAAAAATGGTGTCTAGGCTCATTGGGTAGGTTTGGTAACGGTCTGCTTTAGGATGGCCTTCAGGAACTGAAGTGGCACGCTTGTCGCTGAAGTAAATAGGTGTTTCACTATTCTTTGCAACAAAAGCAGAATCGTTAGTGCTTGCTGAAAAGCCAGCACGTAGTGTATTCATTTTTGCAGTAAACACAGTTGAATCTGCCTTAGAAGGACGGATATTTACATCAAACATTTTAACGTCGCGAGTAGCGTTTCGGACGAAATATTTTTTATCGCTTTTGTGTTCGTCGTAATAAGCTTTCAATTCATTTTCAGAAATTTTAATATCCGCATCAGAAATTTCAGTGTAGCGACGCACCACAAATGAAATTGTTTTCTTTTCATTGTTAGCGTAATACTGATCTTGTGCTTCAAGGTCAGTAATGTAAACACCTTCTTTTAATAAGCCAAAGTATTTCTCGGTCTTGCGACGGTCGGTATGGTAGGCTTTAAATCCATTCCACTGGTCAACAGCTTGTTGTTCTTTTGATTTTTTAAGGTTGTCAAGGGTTGCTTTGAGCTTAACTCTTCCGTTTTCAATGGATTGAGGTGTTTGAATACCGGTTAGTGAGTCATTAAAGAACTGAGCAAGGTCAGGTAATACATTGAAACCATCTTTGGCAAACCAATAAGATTCGAGCTCACGATCTGTGACATTGATACCTAATTTTTCATACTCCTTACTTAATATGGTAGAGTCAACCATGAAGTTCCATGCTTTATCGCTAGAAGCATCCATATCGGCGTCAGTGAATTCTTTTCCATTTTGAGCAGCCTGATTACGCTCTTGCTCTTGGAATTTTGCACTTGCAATACTGTATGTTTTTGGATCGACTTTTTCTCCAAATACGAGGCCAATACCATATTCTCCTTCGCCTATTCCAAATAAACTTTGATAGTCGTTTAGGATGAAAGCCAATAAGGCGATACCAATCATTGCTACTAATAAGCCTGATTTTGCGCGAATTTTACCAATTAATGCCATTTAAGTTCAAATTTGAGAATGCGAATATAGGAAGATTTGAGCAGAGCCCCAAGTATTTGAACACAAAAAAGGAGGTCTATCGACCTCCTCCATTTACGTTGGTATTTTCGTTGGTTTTTGTAGGCTTCGGAGTCGTTTCCGGGCTTGTTGGTTTTGGTGTAGTTGGCGCTGGGCTGGTTGTTGGTTTTGGTGCTGCAGGCTTAGGTGTGGTAGGCTTTGGTGCTGCAGGTTTTGGTGTAGTCGGCGCTGGGCTGGTTGTTGGTTTTGGTGCAGCAGGCTTAGGTGTGGTAGGTTTTGGTGCTGCAGGTTTTGGTTTAGTAGGTGCCGGGCTCGTTGTAGGTTTTGGCGCAGCAGGCTTAGGAGAGACTGGTTTTGGCGCAGCAGGTGCTGGATTTGTAGTCTGTTTAGGTGTGCTCAAATTATCTTGCTTTCCTTCTGTTTGTTTGTTGCTATTTGGATTAGTCATCAGGCCATCCCCACCAGAACCGTCGTAAGTAACTAAATAGGTATCTGTTAGCGTGCCACAATCGTTGGTTACGGTAATGGTAAGGTTGTTAAGTCCAGGAAGCAAACTTATTTCAGCTAGAATATTACCAAGATAATTACTGTATCCAGTTAAAAGTTCTCCATTCATGGTTAAGGTAACAGTCATATTGCTCGTGTAGTTTAAAATCTGAGCATTATAGGTAAAAATGGATTGGTTGATGGTATGACCATTGGGGTCCATGTTGTAACTAACTTGAGGAATAGTACAAGGTTCGTATCGTATTTCTCTTGTCTGATTATCAGAACCACAAGTATTGGTTACAATCACGTTGATATTGTTGATTCCTGCTTGTAAGGTGAGTGGAATACTGAACTGATTAGCGAGAAGCGAGCCTCCTGCTTGTGGGATATTATTATTGAGCACTTGAATTCCAGCAAGTTCAGTAATTTGAGTTGTGTTAGCCGTTATAATGACATTTGGGTTGCTTACTCCAAATAATCCAGCTCCAGGACTTGTGATTTCTATAGTTGGTTGTACACAAGGAGCTGTGTAGGTAAAGTTTATATTTTCTGAAGCGACCCCACAGGTATTTTGTGCAGCTAGTGTTACAACGTTTACTCCATCGTTCAATTGCAAGGTCGCAGAGACGTTACCGTTTTGGTAGCTAAAGGGTTGAACCGTATTATTGAGCATGAGGTTGATGTTTTGCATACTGGTGATTCCACTAATGCTTGCGCTCAACTGCAAATTTGGGTTGGTTACAGTAGTAGGGGTTTGTCCGAACTGAATTTGTGGTGCTACACACGGCACGTAATTGATGTTGATGGTTTGGCTTGTTCGGTTACAGTTATTCTTTCCTTGGAGTACAATGGTATTTGGTCCAGGTTGTAGATTCAGTGAAGCACTCAAGTTTTGATTATTCAAAGAAAATGGCTGACTTCCACCATTTAGGGAAAGCATGATTTCCGAATTAGAAAGGGCAACTACTTGGGCACTTAAGGCAAGGGCTGAGTTAGCAACAGTACTACCATTCAATCCAGTATTATTGATGCTGATCTGTGGAGGAATACATGGGCTGTAATTGAGGTTCCAACTCTGGACATCAGTTCCACAGTTATTAGTAGCACTTAGAATGATGCTGTTATTGCCTATTGCAAGTTGAAGGTTTGCCTGTAAAATGCCATTTTGGTATGTAAATAACATTGGCGTACCATTAAGCAATAAACTCAGTTGATTTGCTTGTGTGATTTGACTTATTTGTGCGCTAATTGCAAGATCTTGGGAAGAACTTTGAAGTGTATATGCTGGTTTTGGATTACTGATTTGAGGAGCAGTGCAGGGCTCGTAAGTGATCATCCAATTTTCAATATCACTGCCACAAGAATTGGTGGCCACCGTATGAATGGTGTTGAGACCCTGTTGCAGTACCAAATTTGCAGTCAATGTGTTATTGGCAAAGCTGTAGTTCTGATTTTGACCATTTACCAAGAATTGGACTTGATTGGCAAAAGTATTTGCAACAGTGGCGCTGTAAACAAAGCTATTATTACTTGTGCTTGTCCCGTTTGGAATGGCTGTTGTGGTAGTAATTTGCGGAGCCTGACATTGGGTGTAATTTATTTGGATGTTCTCGTTGTCAGTTCCACAAGTATTAGTGACTTGAATACTGATTTGGTTAGCGCCTTGAATTAAATTCAGTTGACAATTGATTTGGTTGTTATTGAAAGAGAAAGGCACATTAGCACCATTTAATTTTACCTGAATGGCTTGACTATTGCTTATATTGCTCGCATTGGCAATAAGGTTTAGTACTTGCGTGTTTGTCGTGGTGCCACTAGCACTTGGTTGAAGAAGCGTAAGTTCAGGTGCAGAACAGTGATCGTAACGCACATATATTGTTTGAGTCATTTGACCGCAGCTACGCGCAGCACTCAATTCAATTTCATTGAGACCTGGTTGTAATTGAAGCACAGTGCTGAGATTACCCAAAGCGAAGGTAAAAGCGATTGGCAATCCATTGTTGGTAATGCTTAATCCATTTTGATTAGGCATATTTTGAATACTTGCGGAGAGTGGGAAGGCACTGTTAGTCACAACGAGAGGTGTATTATTTGTATTGTTGTTCCAATTCCCTAAAATGTTCACACTTGGCGCCAAACAATCGTCATAGGTGTAGGTAAATGTCTCGACATCTGCACCACAGTCATTTGTGGCGGTGATTGTAATGGTATTGAGACCATTTAATAATTGTGTATTGAGTTCAAGTTGACCTATTGCCGAAGTGTAATTAAAATTGTTTTGTTCTACACCATTGACGATTACTTTGATGTTATTGCGGTTAATGACGTTGTTAATCGTGGCACGCATTCTCAATGCTGCATTATATAAAATACTATTGATGACAGGGCTTGCCACCGAAATAATTGGGGGCGTACAATTTTGGAAGTTGATAGAACTTGTAATGAGATCTGTTCCACAAGAATTGGTGTAACGAATTTGAAAATTATTGAGGCCAGGTGTTAGGGTAACGGTTGCAGTAATTGCTGTACCATTCAATTGTGCAGAAGTGATAGGAATGTTATTGTGTAGCACAAGCAGTTGACCATTTTGTGTGGAGCCATTCAGAACTGCACTAAGCGTAAACGAAGCCAGGTTGGTGGTGGATCCGGGAGAATTTGGCTGCCACCAGCTTAATTCTGGCGCTTTGCAGTCGTCAAAATCAAGGTTAATTTGATCAAAAGAGCTACCACAATCATTTGTGGCATTAATGCGGATAATGTTGTTTCCAGGGACTAAATTGACACTTCCTTGGAGTAAACCGTTATTGGGATTGAAGCCCCAACCACTCAGCAATGCACCATTGTGTAGCAATTGTATTTGATTGCTGTTTAAATGACCACTTAATGTCGCGCTAAGCGCATAGGTTGCTTGTTGTACATTTGAAGGGCTAGAACTGATGATTTGGACAGTGGGCAATTGGCAAGCTACTTGTTCAATTTGCAGTACCTGTGTTTGTGTGCCGCAGGCAGTTTGTGCTGTAATTGTAAAAATATTGAGCCCAGGGAATAAATTAACCGACGCTTCTAACCTTTTAGTTTGTGGATTGAAATTAAAAGGTAAAGAATGATTTAGCTGATTGGTCAGCAATAATTCATGCGCGTGATTAACATTAGCTATATCATAGCGTAGTAATAAACTGGTCACCGAAACACTTGTCTGAGGTTGGCCTACCAAACTGATAATTGGTTGAGGGCAATTTTGAGTGAAGTTATTGATGTTAGTCACTGGCTGACTATTATCACGGATTGGTGTGGGTTTGGTTTGATTTCCTTTGAAGTGAATTTGGAAAAAGCCAGAGGTATAATGATACCAGTCATTTTTGAGTCTTGGGTCAGCTTGTTGTAGTCCATCGAAGGCATCAGCCATAGTGAACGTTGTTTTGTGTTCAATGCCAATGCTAAATCGACCTTTGTGGTAGGCTAAGCCAAAACCCAAGCTTGGCATCCAATTTACAGCCCAATCATTCGCTTGTAAACCATCAAGTCTGGTTTCATATATCTGATCCGTTAAGCCGAGTAGCTGCTGTTGAGCGGGCATGTCAAGATCAAGTCCGTTGTAATCGTAAATACCAGCAGTATCTAAAACATCTGACCAGGTTTGTTGCCAAGTGAAGCCAACTCCACCAAAGATATATGGATCAAGTCCTGTTCGTTCTCGTAGCCGATTAGCGTGCAGTACTAATTCAAGATCAAGTTCTCTTATGTCTGACCTGAAGTTGTGTACGTATTGATTGGCTCCTGTTAAGTATGGTGTTAAGAATGGATTTAAATTCAGGTCCTGAGTATTTAGTGTCGAAAAAGCGTCAGACTGCCCATACCATTGTCCGGCAAGGAAACGACCTCTTAAATCAAAGGACAAGGCATGCCCGTAATCATAATTGTATGATCGACCTAGTGTTATTCCCCAGCCATTGTAGCGTTCGTAATCGAGATCCGTGCTGTGCCAAGTGCCACCATAATTGAGACCCCAAAACCACTTAGAAGAGTTGTAGTTAACTTGTTGGGCAGAAATGCTCGATAAGGTGAGTACAAAGAGCAGTAGTTTGTAAAATTTTCTCATAGGAATGGATTTAATTGGCAAGCCTAAATTCTGTGCCAAAGTTCTTAAAAATAACTTTTTAAGAAAAAATTAACACCTAAATTTATTAGTTTGAATAATAGGTGTAGTTTGTGAAACGCAAAATTTGATATTGTTCAGAGGATATATTTTTTTTGATCAATGATCCAATGAACCCCGTCTTGTAATCATAAACGATTTGATGATCCATTTTAAATTGACCGTTTTCATACTGATGCATCTCTATTAAATTACCCCATTCATCATAGCGATATCGCCATTCTTCTTTTGGAATCGAACTGCTGTCGCCGAATGTTGATTTGATTGCGAGCATACCATTTTGATCATATTTATAATCAGTTCTTTCACTTGATTGAGAAATGCGATAATAGCTCAATTGACTTATTAAGTAATTTTCATCATCAAAGGTTTTTGTTACTTCTAAATAAGGTCTTTGGTAGTTGTTATAGCGCGTATAATCGGCAGGTTGATTTTGATGATAACGAAGTGTCTCAGTTCGCATTTTTACTGATGATATCAAGCTGTCTTTGCGATGATCGTAAATATCTCGGTAAAGTGCAACTGCAATTAGTCTTCCTATTGTGTCATAAGAATAATGTTCTGCTAGTGCTCCTCCATATGCTGAGAAGCGATGTAGTCCAAGAACACCGTTGGGCAAATAGCTATAATGATGAAAAATAGTGTCTTTTGAGGCTCCTTTTTGCAACACTTCAATACTTGAGACAAGTTGCCCAGCTTCGTTGAACTCATATCGAAAAATATCTGTACTAGGCTTGAAGGCTTCGCTTCCTTTTTTATAGGTGTAAAATCCTTCAATGGACTTGATGTGTTGCCCGGCAATTACACTTTCATTAAAGAATGGATGTTGCCCAAAAGCTTCACCTTCCTGATTCAAAATAAATTGCGAGAAAGTACTTAACGACCAAAAAGCTCCAAAGAAGAGTGTATAAACTTTCACTAGCGCAACCCTTGTAATACGCTTTTCCAACTTGCTTTTTTAGCGATAACATTTTCAAGTTCAGAAATATGGATGCGTTCTTGAGTCATGGTATCTCGGTCTCGGATGGTAACAGTCTGGTCTTCGAGTGTTTGGTGGTCAACGGTAATGGAGTAGGGAGTTCCAATGGCATCTTGGCGACGATAGCGCTTACCAATAGAGTCTTTCTCGTCATATTGAACGCTGTATTCGAGCTGTAATTGGGCCATTATTTCACGTGCTTTTTCTGGTAAGCCATCCTTTTTGATGAGCGGTAAAATAGCGGCTTTGTAGGGTGCCAATACTGCAGGGATTTGGAGTACTACACGTGCTGACCCATCTTCAAGCGTTTCTTCTTGGTATGCCGCACTGAGTACTGCCAAGAACATGCGGTCTAGACCAACTGAAGTTTCAACTACGTATGGTACGTAGCTTTGGTTGAGCTCCGGATCAAAAAACTGTAGTTTTTTACCGGAGTGTTGCTCGTGTTGTTTGAGGTCAAAGTCAGTACGGGAGTGAATCCCTTCAAGTTCTTTGAAGCCCATCGGGAAATTGTATTCGATGTCGCATGCTGCGTTGGCGTAGTGGGCTAATTTCAGGTGATCATGAAAACGGTAGCGTTCTTCACCTAAGCCAAGGTTTTGATGCCACTTCGTACGCAGTGTTTTCCAGTATTCGTACCATTTCATTTCCTCACCAGGACGTACAAAAAATTGCATTTCCATTTGCTCAAATTCTCGCATGCGGAAGATAAATTGGCGGGCAACAATTTCATTTCTGAATGCCTTCCCAATTTGTGCGATTCCAAACGGAATTTTCATGCGTCCAGATTTCTGGACGTTCAAGAAGTTGACGAAAATTCCTTGTGCGGTCTCTGGGCGGAGGTAGATAGTGCTCGCATCGCCGGCAACAGAACCGAGTTCAGTAGAAAACATGAGGTTAAATTGGCGCACTTCGGTCCAGTTTTTGGAACCCGAAATGGGGCAAACGATTTCAAGGTCAATGATGAGTTGACGAACAGCCTCGAGGTCGTTCTGCTCTAGAGCGTTTTTCATGCGCTCCTCTATTTGCGCAATTTTTTCTTGGTTGCGCAAAACATTAGGATTGGTTGCCCTGAATTGGTCGGCATCAAAAGCGTCGCCAAAGCGTTTTTGACCTTTTTCAACTTCTTTTTCAATCTTCTGACGAATTTTTTCGATATGGTCTTCTAAAAGGACATCTGCACGATAGCGTTTTTTAGAGTCTTTGTTGTCAATTAAAGGGTCGTTGAAAGCATCTACGTGACCTGATGCCTTCCATGTAGTTGGGTGCATGAAGATAGCAGCATCTAGGCCAACAATATTTTCGTGCAACTGCACCATAGCTTTCCACCAGTAGGTCTTGATGTTATTTTTAAGTTCGGCACCTAGCTGACCGTAGTCGTAGGTTGCGGCTAATCCGTCGTAGATTTCTGAAGACGGAAAAACAAATCCGTACTCTTTGGCGTGTGAAATAAGGTCTTTTAGGCGGTCTTTTTGTGCTTCCATAGCTGCAAAGATACGAAAAGCACTATTTTTACTCTATGATTTTTTACCTAGACCCTCAGCATTTTATTGACACAAGCGCAGCTATCGATCTCTCTTTGGCGCTAAGTGCAAATGAAGAGAACCCAAGAGCTTGGTATGTAGAAGCTCCCCGAATGGAGCCTGTTCGTGCCAATGGGTTCATAGGCAGTGTGTCAGAAGGCGGTGCTGTTAATTTTAGAGATGTGTTTTTCAATCCACATGGACACGGCACACATACAGAATCTTATGGTCATATCAGCAAAGAAATTTATCCGGTTAGTCAAGCGCTGCAACAATATTTTTTCAAGGCCACACTGCTGAGTGTAGAACCGAGAAAACTCCAAAATGGCGACCATGTAGTGTTTGCCGATCAGCTTGAATCTTTATTGCAATCTGATTTTACAGATGCCATCGTCATTCGAACCTTGCCAAATCATCACCAAAAACAAACAATGAATTACTCCGGAACGAATCCTTGTTACTTTGATGTTGGCGTGGTGGAACTGCTCAATCAACTTGAGGTCAAACATTTTTTAGTCGATACCCCTTCTGTTGATCGAGAAGAAGATGGCGGTGAATTGGTTTTTCATCATGCTTTTTGGAAAGTCCCAGAAGGACCAATTTTGGACAGAACAATTTCTGAGTTGATTTTTGTACCCAATGAAGTCCAAGATGGCCAGTATATTTTAGAACTTCAGGTTGCACATTTTGTCAATGATGCAGCACCTAGCAGACCTTTGCTTTATGCTATAAAAGAAAAAAAGGACTGACGAATCAGCCCTTTTCCTAGTAGTAGACAAAACTGTCTGAGTGGTACATTTTTATAATAAGGACAGGAACTTCTTATACATATTCCTTTCGGACGTTGACAAAAACTATTAAACTCTTATCAAACTAGAAAATGAAACTGCCTCTCCAAGCAGCTTGTCAACTGCTATGCACAAGAAGTAACCTGTTTCTCTCCTTATTTCACAATAAACATACTCGTAAAAAAGTTATAGTATTGTGCTAAATGAACATCATCTAGTTTTGACTGAATATCGGTGCAAATTTTGTGAATATCGATATTTGAATGGGTTTGAATTATTGAATGATCAGGGTTTTGGCTTTAGAATCCCCCTCCACTTTAACAAGATAGATGCCTTGGTAAAGCGTATCAATTTCAAAATAGACAATAGTACTGCCTTGGGCCACCTCTTTTTGAATGACAAGTCTGCCTTGGGCATCATAGAGCATTACCTTTCTTGATTTTGGGGTAAGTCCATTGACTTGCACCATTGCGATGTTGCCAGTAGGATTGGGCCAAACTTGCCAATCGTTTGCCGATAATGCTGTCAGCCCCGCACTGTTTGTATAAGTGGTAACCGCTTCGGTGATTGACGTCACTTTAGCGCCACTGACAACACCATGAAACTTGGGCCCAACGACATAAGGATAAGCTGAATTCCAGTTTTCGTCCACCGTTGCAAAATAACAATACGTTCCATTCGGATATTCAGGTGTCACGCAAAATCTACCGTTGCTCGCATCCAGGTATTGTTCTTGACCAGGATGCATGATAAATTCATAATCCTCTCGAAAATAGCCTAACGGATAGGAGGTAGATACCGTAGGCCCATCTGGTACATCTGTTCCATCTGCCCAATGCGTACGGGCATTTATATTGCGCAATTGATACCCGGATAGTATTCGTGTAATCCCTCCTGTTCCGTCTGCATTCTTAAAACCATAGGCCCCGTAAATTGGGAACCCGTCGTAGGCAAACCCAATCAAGGGGGAATGTTGGTTGGCATCTATGGCATACAATCCATCTGCGTCGTATAGATCACAAATAGTAGAAATCACTTGTAGGTCTAATTTGAATGCACTGGGATTTTGGTGATGATGGTAATTGCCATTTGCAGGGTGGCCTTTTGAGCAATCAAAGCCAGGTTTTTCTGCCAATACGGCATCTCGATTCCAGGACATGTTGGCTGCAGGCCCTCCAGGGCAAGGTGGAAAACCAGGTCCTCCGCACAAAGCATTGGTTTGTGTATTCCAGGCAACGCCGTCGCGGTAATCAAACAGGGCAACACCATTGATAAAAATACCGATGTTACCTCCTGTTGTATTTGTAAGGGTTCCGTTATTGGCGCTTGGGTTCAAGGGAATTTTAAAAATCGCATTTTGATTCGCGGTCAAAGACGGATTTCCATCTAGAAAAGGCCCTGTAACATATGCTGGAACACCTGTTGTGCTTACATAAACAAAATTAGTACCGTATTGGACAGTTTGTACATTAGCGGAAACATTATCATTTATCGGTGTACTATTTCCTTGAACGTAATGTGAACCTGAAAGACCTGTTGTATTAATCAGCCAATTGGTAATAGCAGGATTAAGTTGGGCACGGACTAGAGCAATCCAAAATAAAGCAAGTGTGAGAAAGGTTTTTTTCATCGTTATTGGTTTAAGGTATGATATTGAAATTGTGGGTTCATTAAAAAATTGGTATCCGTAAGGGTTTTCAGAAAGGCAATCAAATCCTTTTGTTGGATATCGGATAAATGAAGCTGCTTCCCATAATGAGCTAACACTTCTTTTAAAGTTTTCATGCGACCATCGTGCATATATGGAAAACTATGGCTGATATTTCTTAAAGTTGGGACCCTGAATTTTCCTATATCAGCATTTAATCCGGTGATTTCAAAGCGCCCCATATCTGTAGAATCGATTTGTATACCATTGCTCTCAAAACGGTTACTAAAGAAGAGGGGGGCGGTATGACAGCGATTGCAATGTTGTTCAAATAGGGTCATTCCATTTGCTTGTTGCGTAGAAAAATTAACTTGATTTTGCATCACCTTATCATAAAAGCTATTCTTAGAAACAAGGGATATGGTGAATTGCTGTAAGGCGTCAAGTAACATCCAAGTTTGTATTCCCTCTTCTTGGTAAATCAGCTTAAAAGCTTTTCTGTAGCGGTCATTCTCTTGTAGTTTCTTTAAAATTACTTCTAAAGAGTTACCCATTTCATCTGGATGAGTAAGGGGGTTAACAGCTTGACCAGTAAGACTCAAAACACCACCATCCCAGTGGAATTGTTGTCGCCAAGCAAGGTTAACTAAGCTAGGCGCATTGCGTTTGCCAATTTTATCCCCAATACCATGGCTCGTAGGGTGGTCTACATGGGCAAACGCTGTGTAAGAAAGGTGGCAAGATGCACAGGAAATACTACTGTCTGCTGATAATATTGGATCGTAAAAAAGCGCTCTACCTAATTCAAGACTAGATTCCGATGCAAAAGCAGTTTTAGGATGAATAGGTGAAGGCCATTTTTGAACAAGATGATTTCGGTTCCATGTGAATGAAATCAAAACCAAACCAATAAAGAGGATAAACAAAATCTTATTGGCCATAGCTGAACGAAGCTGTAAATTGATCAAAAATGGCTCGACTTGCCGAGCTAGGCTGCATGATGATCCGATTTTTGTTGTCAGATTGCCATATAGCGTTGAACCAAATCGAAAGATCGCAAGCTAAAATGGCACCGCTCCCTTGAATTTCTTTGATACACTCAAATGGAGGTTTATATCCGCCTAAGTGGTATTCGAATTGCTGCTTGATTTGCGAAGGTATATGGATGTATGACCCCACACATTTGACGCTTATAAACCCCGTATTCCACGCCCAGTACATCCCATTTATTGGGTCAAGCGCACCCGTAAAATTGCCCGAGGTTTGGAGTGTTGCTTGAATGCCTACTTGTAATGCTGATGTTGGTCCTTCCCATTGCCATGTGCGCTCATCAGAAGCGTCGATCAATTGAATAAACTGCTGGGGCTGATTGATTCCTTCAATATAAAATTTGAATTGTTCAATTTGAACAAGAGTGCTATCGTTTAACTGAAAAGTTTTATGGAGCGCAAAGGGGGTATTTTTCCAAGTCAATCTTACTTGTTGTTGGGCATCAAGAACAAACCCCGATATCACGAACCATAGGATCAGCAAATGAGGCATCAAGGTCTGATTGGTTTTGGTTGTAAAATTCGGTTTCTGAATTTTCGAAAGCGCTTTTCTTGGGTTGGTGAACAGATTTTTTCGACACGATCAAAATGGGCAATAGTAATGGAGTCAATATTGCGTTGACATGCCGCAATTTGGTCTAATAATGTTGTTCGATGGAGGGCATCATTTGGTTTTGAATTGGCTAACTTTTGTCGAAGTTCAAATTGCTGTTGTGTCCACTTGACCATTGATCGATGGTGACGATGCATTTCTTTGTCGAGCTGAACGGCCTGTTTCCCCTGAGCTTCTACAATGTGACTTAGTCTGGGTGGGTGTTTAGGCTTTCCATAATTCAGGAACAATAGTAAAAGGTTTGTACACACCAAAAAAAAGATAGCAAAGCGTAAAAATCGAATATTTCTCATGGGTAGTAGGATGTTTGAGTAAGGTATTGATAGACGTCGGCTGTGGCATGTTCCTGTTGTTTGGTCTCTTGTTGGAGGTAAAGGCCAATATTGAAAGCGACTAATAAAAGAATAACAGTAATCCAAATCGTAAACTCTCGTTTTTGTTTGCTCACCTGCATTGGTGTTTGAAGTAGCAGCTCCCTAAGGTTGTCTGGCACTTCTATATTTTTTGCATAGTAATTTTTGCGTTGCATATTCGTTTAGTTGTTTTTTGTTCTTAAAACTTGCGTTAATTCGTTTGCCAAAAGCTAAGTTCCTTGGCAAGTTGACGTCGAGCCCTGAAAAGAAGTGATTCTACAGCACTTAAACTGGTTTCAAGCGCAGCGGCTATTTGCTGATAACTCATGCCCTCCATATGAAAGAGTGTATAGGCTAATTGTTGTTGAATGGGTAATCTTTCTACTGCTTTCCAAAAATAGATGGCCTGTTCTTTAGAGAGTTGTATTTCTTCGGGGTTTTCTTGATGGCTTGACACTGTTTGCGCAAAGAAATCATCTAAGGGTACATGGATCCCAAATCTTTTCTTTCTTTTTTTACGCCGTAGGAACTCATAGCATTTATTACAACTGATCCGGTAAATCCAGGTGCCTAAACTAGACTCTTGTTTGAATTTTGGGAGTGCTTGGTAAATGGCGATGAAAATGTCCTGAGTGCAGTCTTGGGCATCAGAGCGGTTTTTAAGTAGGTACCAACAAAGCTTGTAGACTTTGGTATCGTATGCTTGTACTATTTCTTCGAACGTTGGCGTAGTATTGTTGGTATTCACACTATAAAGATGCCAACTTCTCTGAAATCTTGCGGTTTAATCAAAAAAAAGTCGGCCATTGATCCATTCAGGATCGAGGGTAGCATGGTTGCGTCTGTAGAAATTGAGTGCGGTATGATTCCAATCTAATACTTGCCAGTCCATTCTCTTGACGCCAAGTTCCTTAGCGACATGAACTACTTCATCGAATAAAGCTTGACCGTACCCTTGTTTGCGTTCTGCCTCCTGGACATAAAAATCTTCTAAGTACAAGCAGCGTCCTTTCCAAGTGGAATAAGAGATGTAGTAAAGTGCAAAGCCCACCACAGCTCCTGTAGGATTGATAGCCACAAGTGCCGAACATATTTGATCATCAAATAGATCAATTTCTAATTGAGCAGGTGTATTGATTACTTGTTCTGGCGCTCTTTCATAGGAGGCAAGCTCCTCTATTAACAGAAAGATATCGGCAACATCATTGCGGTTAGCAGCTCTAATCATTATCTGAGTCCGTTAAGGTCAAATCGCAAAGTGACACCTGTTTTAAGATTGCCAGTAGGGTAACTCAAGGATACTTTAGGAGTATTGACAAACTGCTCGTAATAGAAAATAGCACTCAAATACTCGTTGAGTTTATAATTGGCATCAAGCTTGAAGCTCATGGTTGTTTGACCTGCAGTTGCCATGTTTGTATTTTCAACTACTTTACGGATAACTGTAGCGTTATCTCGGAAGGAGAAATTGATATTGATCAGCAAGTCACTAGCGTCAATACTTCGCACCAATTTCAATTTGGGGATATTCACTACGGTACCAACTACGATTTCTTGACCAAGGGTTTCAGTTACTTGGTTATTATTCAAGGAAAGTGTCGCTTGACGGTCTTTTTTGTATTCAAAGTTGGTGGTAATATTTTTGCCCATAATGTTCCATGTGGCGAGCATACCAATGAGTGGAGAGAAACGCTCAGAGATAGTGATATTCTGAACTTGCATTTGCGAAATAAAATTGTTGTTTAAGTCGCGAGCAGTTGGAGCTCCATTGGCATCTAGGGTTGCATTGAGGTTGGTTTGCATTCCATTGACTGAAACAGAAGAAGAATAGCCATGATTCAGTTTGAAAGACTTCACAACATCCTTGGCAAAAGCAAATTTGCTCAATCCGGCGTAATTAATCGTCCAGTTTGGCAGCGGCATATTGCTGCGCGGATTGATAGTTTTGTTGTCTATTGGTGAATTGGTATAGGCAGTTAAAAAAGAGCCAATCACTACTTCTTGCTGTGTAGCTGAATAGCCATCGTAGTATCCTCCTGGCAGAGAGCTTGAATTTGGATTGTTCACCCCAATAAGTTGCGAAATTTGTTGGCTATTCGCTATCATTTGCTGAAAAATTGGGGAGCGGAATGAGCTGTCCATTTTGGCAAAAGCTGTTCCCCAGGATATGGTAGTGAAGGTAAGCGTACTGCTTTCAAAGCGACTTTGTGATTCAAATGCAGTACTACTCGGATTCCATCGGTAAAATTCACCTGCTTGTGTACTGTAGTTTCGTGATGCGTTGAGATTGATATTTAAATCTTTAAAAGGCTCTAATGTTGCTTTGAGTTGTAGATTGGCTGTATGATTAATCATGAATTGCTTGTTGATGTTTTCGTTTTGCACCAACCAATTGTTATCTCGGGCTAAGTCGCCAACATGATAGCCAGTTTCTCTTCCGAAAACATCGTAACCTTGTTTGCCAAATACGAATGGGCTTAATCCAAATGTGCTGGCATTCATCCCAAGAACGCTTGATTCTTGATTGTAGCCCGGCAACATGGTACCGTCAGAAAGCGCGTAGGTACCTGATACATTACGAACCGTCATGACCAAGCGTGCTAAAGTTCCAAGAACTGGATTAATCGGTTCATTTGCTTTGGCTTTGAGCGCTTCTTCACGCGCTTGTTTGCGTTCGAACTTTGCTAGTTGTCTGTCATATTCTTTACGCTCCTTTTCAGTCATTTCTTCAAGCGGTTTTTTCGGCTTGAATTCAGCTTTTTTAGGAGGTCCGCCTCTGCCTGGTTGGGCTCCTGAGCCCATTTTTGCGGAGTTGGTTCTAGCGCCTCTGCCATCGGAGAGCACGCGTTTGAAGTAGGGGATTTGGTTGTACAAGGTCACTAGATTTCCTTGTGCTGTCATATTAATAGAACGCGAATTTTGAATAGTATTACCGAATTCTGCTTGTCCTAATGGTGCGCGCTGCCAGTTGTAGGTGCCGGCATATTTTATGTTTGATGACAACCAATTGGTTACAGGGAGTTTGTCAAAAGGCAAGGTATAACTAATTGAATAGTTGTGGGTATAATCCATGGTGCGCCCAAAGGTGTTTATTTGAGAGCGAATGGTATCCATGAATTCTTGGTAGCCTTCAGGGTTGGTACGACGATCTACACCGTGATTACCTTCTTCGAAGATAGATCTGTTATTGGCTGTAAATGTGGTTTTGAGTGCTTTTGTGATGTCATATCCAACTTGGTAATTTCGATTCCAATCAAAACGTTTGAGGTAGATAGGTTCAAAATCATATTCAGGTACAATGATGTTTCTGACTTGCCTTTCATTGTAAATACGCGAATAATCGTTGGTAAATGTGATGTTTTTAGGTAAGTAATAGAGATTAAAGTCTTTGATTCCCTTGAGCCAAGGATTTTTTTGTGCTGGTTTCCATTTGTTAAAAGGCATCCAAGGTTTGCCTCCAAAGGTGTAATTGTAATTGAGCGCACCGGTCCAGGTACGGGTCATATCAGACTTGATGTTGAAGTCACGTTTCACGTTTTCGGCGAAGGCATAAGTTGCCGACCAATTGGAGATGCTCCAGAATTGTGGTTTGGTTCCTGCTTTGGCTTCTTTGCGGACATTCGTAAAATTATAAGAACGACGCTCTGTAAAGTCTTGACCCAAGCGCATGCGTTCTTTGCGCGTGGCTATGTCATAATTGGAGAGTTTGATATCGGGGTTGAATGGATCGTATTCTGGATTGATAACTCCAATTGAATAACCATAATAGAAGGGAAGTGATACGCGTGCTTGCTTGCCAAAGAATTGGCCCAATTGCATGGTTGTACTGATATCTGCACCCATACGCTGGTTTCGTTGGCGATCTTGTACGCGGCTATCCACAGCACCCCAATTGATTCCAGAATAATTACCTGCTGCTTGCACTGTTGCAAAATCTGCAAGTTGAAGTTGCATTTGACCCACGGCTGCTGATCCACCATCACTCACAAAGTCGGTCAGTCGCATTTCGTTAACCCACACATTGACGCATTCCGCATCGCCGTTATCGGGCCCCCATGTGTTGTCTGGATCTGATTTAGATGGATTGCGTACGCCGACCATTATGGTTTTGATACCTTGTAGGCTGGGGCTTCCTTTGACCTTGATGTGATTATTAGGATTATTGGGATCTACTTTTTCGTATTCCACAATGCTAGATACACCAGGAACACCTTGTTCAAGTTTGGTATTTCGCTCCATTTTCAGGTCTAGGAGGCGGTCAAATTCAATTTCGACATTGTTGGCTGCAGGCCAAATAAGATCGGGGTTGGTGATATTCCAATCTGTTACCTTCATAGGTAGTTCATACTCGTAGTAGTTGTCGACAAAGTCAGTTCCAAGGCGCACAAAAACAGTAAGTTCGTTGTCTTTGAGTTGATTTTGTACTACAGACTCTGCATGTACAAACATTTTTAATTTTTTATAAGTACGCACATCAAACTGTACGTTTCTGTAAGCAGCACGTGCGTCACCGTCCTGTAAATTACACACCTCAAGAACTAAAGATTGTTCATTCATTTGGCGCTGATAGACTTGTGAAGGATCTATCTCACGTGTAATTCCGGGTGGTACTACATAGTTAATGGGCTGACGTTGGGCGTTTTCCTCTATATTGAGGGCAGCAATATTAAAAGTTGTTAGGTTAGGGTCAGTTTGGATACTTAGGCCGGGTTGAGTAAGATCTTGGAAATAACGTCGCCACTCACCACGCACAAATTCCAATCTCGCAAAACGCAGTACTACAGGTTCATCAAAACCTTTCATAAAAATACGCATGAAGCGAATAGACCGGAAATCTTGAATGCCGTTGACGCGTTTTTCAAATTCACGAATAGGAACTTTGAACTGGTACCAGGTTTCAGTTTTGGTGCCGTTTTGATAAACTTGTTTGTTGGTGATGTAATTGCTACCCACATTTTGAAGGTCGTTTGGTCGCAAACTTACGCGGTATTGAAAATAAGCTTCAGACTCTGACAAGTTGTTGTCTTGATTGATATCTTCAATGTCTGGAAAGTTGGAGGCAATCGTTGGATATCCGAGAATATTTGCTGTATCGGACATTTCTGTAGTGGGAGAGTTCCCCTGCATGCCATTGTAACGTTTGTAACGCTCTAAGATATTCAGTTGCGCATTGTCATAAACATCATCGAGGTAATAGTTGTAGTCATCTGTTGATGGGTCGGCGATCATGCGCGTTTTGGCTGCTGGACTTAAGGTAGTATTGTTTTGTACCCAGTTGACATAGGCACTATAGCTTTGAGTTTCGTCGGTGTTATCCCAGCCGTCAAGTCCGACATCTTGTTTGATGCGCGAAGCGGGGTCATTGGCAAATGCATTGACTACAACTTGTTGTGTAGAGACTCTTGACCAAAGTGTGGTGTCTATGTTGTCTAATAATACCGGGTCACTGTTAGGAGGCAAGCCGTGTTCAAAGCTCTTGCGAGAATCTGGAAGGATGTCTTCGGAAATGTTTCCAAGGTTGAAATAGAGGTCGCCACCAGACATCGGTGAATTTGGGTTTTCGTTTTCAGCGTCTTGGTTAAACGGATCTAGAAGCCAAAATTGGATGAATTCGATATTAGCCAATTCAAAATCATTGGTGCTTAGCCCACGCATGATTCCACCCCATCTGTCTTCGGGGTTGGTAAAATGCCCAAGTGAGTCTATGGTTGCAGTTGTATCAAAGTTATACATACCGCGCTCTGCTGGATAATACGCAAGGTCAAGTACATTGATGTTAGAAATGGAGCCATATTGCAGTTGCAAATTCGGGAAGATATCCGTCATTTGAATGAGGCGCATACGGCTATCATAAAGCATTGTAGGGTCTTGCTTGATGTGCGCAGGAGTAAGCTGGTTACTTTGATAGAACACAGGGTCTATGGTATACCAAGCCAAGTTTGCACGTTTAAAGCCGGCACTTAAATCTTTTTTAGCTGCTTCCGGGAATAAGTCGGGCTGGCCTTGTGGAACAGAGGCCAATCGCCATGCGGCGATACTCTTCAGATCTATTGCACTTTGAGATGCTTCAAAATCGTCTATGTAAGAGGTTCCTTCTTTGTTGATAGCCCGCGGTTGACCCGGCCGAAGCGTAGCAACTTCACCAGACATCGAAAGCGTAGACATGGTGTTGGTAGAAATGACTGGCAACAAGTCTACAAGCTTTGTCAGCATTGGAACATTCGTTCTGAAAGCAAAGTCTGCACCAAGTACGTTATTTTTAAAGGGTTCACTTCCGAAGTCAACTTTTTGCGTAACCGGACGTTCCATCATGCGCAACCAAGTAGCACCCACTTTGAAGTTTTCATTGATGCGGTATTGGTAACGGCCTCCAATCATGGAGCGCGCTTGAAAACCAAAAACAGAGTTCGATTCAATTGAAATTTTAATAGGAGTATTGGATTCTAAAATACCAGTATTGAGAATTTTTACGCGGCTAAACGCATAATCAACGGTGTAGTCAACGCCTTCTACCAAACGCATTCCGCCTGCTGTGACTACCACTGCTCCTTGTGGAATGTTCATGACGTTTAATGGTATTTCAGAAGAAATGGAAGATTGGAACTCTCCTTTGAATACAAAGCGGTTTTTACTAGGTATTTGTTGAGCTGCAGTTTTGGTGGAGTCGTAAAGCTCTGTGTAAGAAAGTTGGTTGACATAAAGATCAGGTACTCCTGCTGCGCTGAGTTTCTCTGCGAGTGTTTTGCCAAAAGGTTCAACGGTAGTAAAAAAGATGCGTCCGTTTTTACGGTTAATAGTACCTCCGTTGTCTATTTTATTGCCAACAATATTGAAAGGAGCAAAGTCAAAAACACCATCCGAAAAAGGTTGGTTATTTTGATTGATTTTGTCCATATCGAGGAGGGTCACAATTTGTTTTTTGTCAATACCGTCAAAAGGCAAGAAAGGTTGTAGTACGGAGGTCTCACGGTTATTGTAGTAGATGTCTATTTTAAAGCCTAATTGATCTACTTGATAAGCACCAATAGAATACACGTTTTTCATCATGAGATCCCAGATTTTATTCTTGGGATTGGTGATAGTAGGTTTAATGAGTTTGAGAATAAGTGCTTCTTGTCCGTTGGTTCCGTCTGTGGAGAATTCTCCAACTTGGAAGGTTTCACCTCTATAAGTATACTCGTATGCGACTGCTAAAACTTCATCGTTGTTGAGAGCAGTATTTAAGGATATATAGCCTAGTAATGCATTGTAGGTGTATTCGTTGTCGTTGAGCTTGCGTGCATTTTCAACTTTTTCATAGTCCACAGCCTGATTAAATGGGCCTGGGGCATTCACCTGAGCACTCAGGGCAAGCACGGAATTAGAAAACCCTCTGATGAGCGGCTGAACACTAGCCCAATCATAGAGTGCATTTGCTTGGTTGTCGGGTAATTCTTGGGTAGAATAACCACCTGGGTTCCCTTGACAATTGTTTGCTTTGGCCTCCCCAAGGTCAGCAAACGCGACAATATTTCGCGTATTTTCTGTGATACTGCTGCGGTTTGTCACCCAAACTTCCATACGGGTAATATAGGTGGTAGAATTCACAACCGGCAGGGTTGCCATTGCTGTATCGTAGTGCTGTTGATGATAAAGGTTGAGGAAGTAGTGTCGGTTGGCCTCGTAGTTGTCTGCTGTAATTTCAAACTTCTGAACTTGTGCTTTTCCTGTAACGTTGATTTCGGTACGCTTGCCTTTAGATTGAGCCAAAATAAAGTCTACTGTAGAGCGCCCAAACTTGAGTTGAGTCTTGAATCCAAAAAGTGTTTGGGAACTTGGAATAAGGGTAGTTGGTAACTCCAAGCTTACTTGGCCAAGAGCTATTTTTTGCAAAATATCGTCTTCATTACCGGTGCGTTCCAATTTAGAGATGTTTTCAAAATCAAAATTGGCGCGGGTGTTATATTTCATATTCACTTTCATCATGGTACCGATTTGGCCCGTGATGTCCATGTTGATGTTTTGATTGAAATCAAAGCGCGTGATGTTACGCTGACGCATAGGTAGGATAGGGTTGTCTACGCGTGAGTGATTGGCACCTAAGGAAATTTCAAGGTTACCACCTGGTGTAATGGTGATTTGGTCAGAACCAAAAAAACTTTCAAAAGCTTTGGACCCGATTTTTATTGGAAGTTCAAAAGTTCTGTTTTCTGCACTTTCTTCAGCCACAATTTCTTTCCAGTCTAAAGAAAAGCTCTTTTTTTCCTCGTACTGTAGATATTCTTCAAGGGTCATGGCTTGAGGTGCGCGAAAGTAGGTGTCTGTACCCATGAGGTCTCTGAAGACAAAGGAGCCTGTTACTGGGTCATAAACGATTGTTTGATTCAGGTTAGTAGGGTCTCCAAGGTCAAAGCTCTGTGGTAAATTTTGAAAAGGGTTGAGCGGGTTGATGATCGGAAAAGGGAGTGTAGGCTCTTGAGCGAATAGGTCTCCGATATGAAAAAACACCAACAAAATGAAGGTGGTTAAAGTAAGGAGTTTTTGACAGTAGTTTTGTTGCACGGTTATAATAGTCTTAGCGCTTCTTTGATCAGTTGTTCTACGTTTTGGTTTCCGGTATCGATTTTATCCAATACTTTTTCGGCTGATTTTTTATCAAAACCTAGCGAAACTAAAGCAATTAACGCATCAAAACGATTTCTATTGTTTGAAGAGAAAATATTCTCGGAGCCAAGCTCCATCTTTGAGACCTTGCTTTTGAGGTCGATGATGACACGCTGTGCAGTTTTGCTACCAATACCTTTGATTTTTTGAATGCTGGCTACATCTTCAGAGAGAATAGCATGGGCGATGTCATCGGGGGTCATGGACGATAGCATGATCAGGGCTGTATTAGGTCCGATTCCCGAAACACTAATGAGGTGACCAAACATTTCGCGTTCTTCTTTTGCGGCAAAACCGTAGAGGATGTGAGCATCTTCTCTAACGATGAGTTTGGTGTGCAATACAATGGCCTCTGCATCTGGAAGTGCAGAAAAAGTGTTGAGTGAAATTTTAACCTCATAACCGACTCCTGCACATTCGATGAGCAAGTTGGTTGGGTTTTTTTCTATCAGGCGGCCATTGAGTCTTGCTATCATTTGTCTTGGTTATGTGCGTCGATAACTGCGATTTTAATCATGCTGAGTATTTCGCGGACATTTGCTCCGAGTTGCAAAACGTGCAGAGACTTTCGCATGCCAAGTAAAATTGGACCAATTGCATCTAGATCATTGGTTTGCTGCAAAAGTTTATAAGCGATGTTACCCGCAGACAAGTTCGGGAAAATTAAAGTATTGACCTCCTTATTGGCTAAGAAAGAGAATGGGAATTTCTCATTCATTAGTTCTGAATTGAGTGCAAAATTGGCTTGCATTTCACCGTCGACAACGAGATTGGGCTGGGTTTCATGTAAAATTTCAACCGCTTTAGCCATTTTTTCAGGATCTTCTCCTGGGGAGGATCCGAAATTAGAATAACTCAACAAGGCAATGCGCGGCTGTACTTTGAGTCGGCGGATGAACTTGGCTACATTGACAGTGATTTCAGCGATTTGCTCTGCGGTAGGATTCAGGTTGACCGTGGTATCTGCCAAGAACAATGGGCCTTTTTTGGTATTGAGGATATACATTCCGGCAATGGTCTTGACGTCTTTTTGCAAACCGATAGTGCTGATAGCAGGACGCAATACAGTACGATAGCTGCGCGTAAGTCCTGTAACCATGGCGTCCGCTTCACCTAAATTGAGCATCATGGCCCCAAAATAATTGCGCTCGCGCATGAGAGAAATTGCTTCATACTCAGTAATG
>JAURNL010000109.1 GCA_030830205.1 Crocinitomicaceae bacterium
ATTGCGTATTTTTGCGGTATGTTTAAATGCAATTTCACTCCTTTTATTTCTCTTCTTCTCTTTGTACTTGGATTTTTCTCCACTTTAGAGGCTCAAAACCTAGTCAGTGTAACGGGAAAAGTGCTCAATGAAGAACAAGGTAAGCCCCTTGAATTTGTCGCTATCAAACTACATACGCTCTCAGATTCTGCTCTTGTAAAAGGCGCTTTTACCAATAGCGATGGAAAATTTGAAATTACAGCAGCTCCAGGAAAGTACTACATCAAATTCTCTCTTGCACGCTACGATGATATTTTTTCAGATGAATTAGAAATCAAACCATCACAAGCAAATTTACATCTTGGAACATTGCGTATGCAATTGACCAAGACTCAAAATGTCAAAGAGGTGGTCGTTCGCGGTCAAAAGGAAGTGATGGAAGCTGGCATCGATAAAAAAGTATACAATGTCGCCGAGGACTTAAATGTTAATGGTGGTACAGCCAATGACATACTTAACCGCTTACCATCTGTAGAAGTTGATCAGGACGGAGGTGTTTTACTTCGAGGTCAAGGAGGGGTGACAATTTTAATTGATGGCCGGCCAAGTTCGATGAGTGGAGGTAATGGCAAAACACTCCTAGATGCATTGCCAGCAAACTCCATAGAGCGCATAGAAATAGTAACCAACCCTTCTGCAAAATATGATCCTGACGGCACATCAGGAATTATCAATATTGTACTCAAAAAAAATAAATTACTTGGCTTCAATGGTTTAGTTTCTACCAATTTAGCAACAGGCAATCTCCAAGGAGGAAATGTTGGAGACGGAAGTATTTCTTTGAGTTATCGAAACGGGAATATCAATGTCTTTGGTACCTACAACGCAAGATATCTGGAAGGCTACCGCAACAATTACAATGATATTCGCCAGGAGTTGACAACAGGCGTTTTTAACCTTGATCAAAACAGAGATGGTACGGATCTCGACGCTGGCCAAACCTTTAGATTTGGCACGGACGTCAATCTAAATTTGCGCAACACACTAGGTGTGGTTGCCACTGGTTCTTTGAATCGTCGCGATCGCACAGGTAATCTATGGAATGCGCAACTAGATGAGTCAGGTCAAATTATTGATCTTTGGAGAAGAGAGTCCTATGATCCAACAAGTCGTCAAAATCTGGACTTAAATATCAATTATAAGCATGACTTTAAAGAAAATCGAGGTAATGTGATTTTTGACCTCAATCAATCTTTGGGAGCTGAGGACATCAAAGGGTACTATACAAATACTTACTTGAATCCGGATAGCACTGTTTCTTTATTGCCAATGTTAGATCAACGATTGTTTAATCTGGAAAAAAATAACATCACAACCGCACAAGCAGACCTCACTTACTTGTATCCGAACTTAGGTTTACGAACAGAAGCAGGGTTTAAGGCCATTTTGAGAGATCAGTTAGTGGATACCTATTCTGAAACATTAGATAACTTGAGTAATTTATACCTTGAAGATACCCTGGCCAATTTTTTATATGGTTATCAAGAACAGGTATATAGTTTATATGGAGTTGCAGCAAAGCAGATCAATCGCTTGAAGATGCAAGCTGGCTTGCGCGCAGAAAAAGCGTATCAAATTCCAAATCTAATTTCAGATAGCCTTCAAATCATAAATGATTACTTCAATTTTTTCCCATCTGCGCACCTCAGATACGAGCTAAAACCCAAATCTGAATTGAGTTTAAGTTATTCTCGCCGTATCAAAAGGGCTAGTGCCAATGAACTCAATCCATTCACAAATTATTCGGACCCATTTAACTTGAGAAGAGGAAATCCTTACCTCAGCCCTGAATATATTCACTCTTTTGATTTGTCTTATATCCTTGAAAAGAAAAAGATGACACTAACAAGTGCAATTTATATGCGACAATCTAGCGGGGTTATTTCTAGGGTCAAAGAATTTTATCCTGATAATACAAGTGCGGTTACTTACATGAATATTGCAGAAACTAAAGCACTAGGTGGTGAGCTCATTCTTATGTTAAAGCCTATTACTGCTTTGCGCAGTACCATCTCATACAATGCCAATTATACTTGGTTCATTGCCAATGATAGTACGTTACCTAATAGGCAAGGTTTTAGTAATAACATCAAGTGGAATACATCATATGAATTCTGGAATAAAACAGCAACATTGCAATTAAGTGTCAATTACAATGGTCCAAGAATTACCTTACAGGGTACTGCGCAAAGGAAGGGGCCAATTGATCTAGCATTTGAAAAGAAACTAGCGAATGGAAATTGGACAATCGGCACACGTGTAACCGATATTTTAAACAAACAAGGTTTTTATTACATAGTTGATCGTCCTGGGGTATACCAGGCCGGAGAGTTCAAATGGCTCACACGTAGAGTATATCTTTCGGCAAGTTATAAATTTGGAAAACTAGAAGTTTCCAGTAAAGGAAAAATTGGTGGAGCTGATTCAGGCCAAGACCTTTAAGCCATACTTAATTTGGAATAGATTTTTTGATTCCAACTGATATAATTTTTAAGTTGTGAAGGCGTCTGCTCCAAGTTTAAGTCTTTGATGTAGGCAATGCCATGTTGCTTTATTGTTTGAAGCGCTTTTAAAATTTCTTGAGGATCAAAGGATGTACTTAACGGAACGTCTAACTCTGAGTCTACATATTCAGCCCAATAAGGCAAATACTGTTTTTGAACATCTAGCCACAATTGCAATACTTTTTCCAGTTCGGATGGAACGAATTCACGGTGAAAATCAAGGGCTATCTCTTTTCGAAAGGACTGATACTGATTAAAAAATGCGAGCATGGGTAATTGAAGATCGAGTCTGAATTGCATAGATTTAAGTCGATTTTTTAACGGTTGTTGTTCAGCCCAATTGATTCCCAAAGCAGCTGCAGCGAGTTCTATTCTTTGCAGTTCCTTGAACCATTTAGGGTAAAGTAAAACTTGATCAAGCTGTCGAAATATTTTTTGCTTGAGTTCAAAAACGATGAATTCGATTTGGTCCTGGATATCTTCTTGGAGCTCTATATTGAGCAATGCAGCAGCCTCATGAGGACTCATTTTTCTTGATTTTTACGCATGCGCAGATTCAGCATTTCTACGATGAGAGCATAAACCAGCGCAAAATAAATGTAGCCTTTTTGAATGTGTTCTCCGAAGCTTTCTGCGATAAGCATGACGCCAATTGACACCAAGAAAGAAAGGGCAATCATTTTGATGGTAGGCCTTTCATTAATGAACTTGCTAATCGGGCCAGAGAATAGCATCATGACAAGCATCGAGATGAGAACAGACAAAATAATGATCACCAATGGGTTGCCATGGGTTTCATGGGCTATGTCGTTTGTCATACCTATTGCCGAAATAACCGAATCAAAGCTAAAGATGAAATCCACGATAACAATTTGGATTACTGCAGCAGAAAATGTTGAATAAACCTTTGATTGCTGATCAATTGAAGATCCTTTCACATTGTTGTGCATTTCTCCAACGGATTTATAGATCAAGAATAGACCACCAATTAATAGGACTAAACTGTGGGCTGTAAATGGATAATTAGCAACCTCAAATAACGGTTCGCGATCGAGGGTCATGATCCAGGATACCAAGCTGAGCATGACAATGCGAATGATCAATGCTAAGCTCAAGCCTATCAAACGGGCACTTCTTTGTTTGTTTTTGGGAAGATTGTCCGTAATTATGGAAATAAAGATAATGTTGTCAATACCAAGTACAATTTCAAGTAGAGTTAGGATAAAAAGGTAAGTGAGGCCAACAGAGGTTCCGAGAATGGAGAAATAATGGGAGATATCCATCATGATTAATTTTTAACGAAATTAAAAAAGTCTTGTAAAACCTGAGCATTCAGATCTTGAGTAGTGGTGATCTCCATGATTTGTGGCTTATCTTTTACCTCTAAAAATTGGGCAATTTGGATCAAGAGCTCGGTTTTATCGGACACATAGATTACCTCAAAACCAAATCCTTCAGCTACTTTTCCTGGTGATTTTTGATGGCTTGCTTCAAAATATTGTTCCCGCAATGGTGATTGAGCCGGTCCTGGAATGATCTGAAAAATACCACCTCCTTTGTTTTGAATTAAAATGAGTTTCAGATTCTGTGGAAATGGTGCTGTCCAAAGGGCATTGCTGTCGTAAATAAAGGAGGTGTCCCCACAAATCAACAAATGAATTTCTTTTGGATTGGCAATTGCAGCACCTACAGCTGTTGAAACAGATCCGTCGATTCCACTTGTGCCTCTATTGCTGTAATAGGTTACCTCACGGATTGGATCAAATAATTGCGCATAGCGCACAACTGAACTATTGGCCAAGTGTAAATGCAGTGGTCCATTAATCAATTGTTGTAAGCAATTAAAAATGTCATAATCAAATATAGCCGACATTGAAGTTTCAAAGGCAACTTGCTTGTCTTTAGCTAAATAATCAATGGCTTTCCATTTGCCCTGAAAGTTTGTTGTTTGTAAATTCAATTGCGCTTCAAGTAAGGCTTGTATAAATTGTTTTGGTTCCACTGAAAAATGAGCGCTAAGCGTTCCAAAAGTGTTCATTTTGGGAAAATCATACGCTATCCTCCAATGGATATCTAGTGTAAGCTGCCTGAGATAGGCTTTGATGCGTTTAGAGACAATGGCACCACCAAAACTGATCAATACCTCAGGTTGATAGGCTGTGTCCTTTGCATCAATACCAATTAGACTGCGGTCAATACAATGATTGAATAATTCATTTTGTAAATTGGAAGTATTTTCAACAAGTACGACAACGTTACTAAACGCCGCAAATTGAGCAAGCAATCGTTCAAATTGTGGGTCAGTAACCATTTGTCCGACTAGAACCATGATTTTCTTACCCTCAATCAATTTCAAATCCGGAGAGACGAGCTTGCTTTTAGGATGTGAAAAAGATTTCAAATCAAAGGCTAGAATTGGAGCAAGCCCATATAATGGTTCGTTTAAACCAATATTTAGATGAATTGGCCCCTTCCATGGTTGGGTCAGATGAGCTAAGAATTGTTGAATCGCATTTTTACTTGTTGTATTGACCGAAAAGCTTTCTTCATCAAAACCTAAGTAAGCAAGCGTATGATTTCTAAAAACTTCCTCCTGAACAATAGTCTGACCATCTCCTTGATTGATCCATTTAGTAGGTCGATCTGCGGTAAGTGCCAAAATAGGAATTTGACGGTAATAGGCTTCGGCTAGGGCAGGGTAGTAATTGAGACATGCAGAGCCTGATGTACAGCAAATAGCTACAGGTTTTTGTGTTTGTTCAGCTATGCCTAATGCAATAAATGCAGCGGATCTTTCGTCATGAACAACTAAAGTTTCTATTTGAGGATGGGCATCAAAGGCAATGGCAAAGGGAGCGTTGCGAGAACCTGGCGACAGAATCACTTTTTGTATACCCTGTTGGACGATGGCCGCCACCACGAATTGGACGAGTTCCTTGTCTGAGCTTTGCATGCCGCAAATTTACTCTAAATCAAAGCAGTCTTAACAAAGTTTGGCTTTTATTTTCAGTTTCATCCCACTCGAGTTGAGGGACTGAATCTTCTGTAAAGCCGCCTCCAACATAGCAATACATAAATTGTCCACAAAGTTCTGCACTGCGCAAATTGACATAAAGTTTTTCTGAGCCAACTGTACAATTTCCAATTATACCGGCATAAAACCGACGTTCGTGCCCTTCAATAACTTCTAGATATTGTTGCGCTACTTTTTTAGGTAGACCCGAAACAGCAGGAGTAGGATGAAGGTGTTTGAGAAGCAGAGGTAGTACACTTTGTGGCATTTGCCAGTTGAGCTCTTGTAGCAGATGTGTAACAGGACCTGGGCTGTAGGTCAAGATTTCAGATACCTGCACATTGGCTCCAGGAATCTGACGAAGCTGACTTTCAATAAACTCAGTAACCATGGCATGTTCATTGAATTCTTTTGCGGTAAAATCGCGCTCTTCCCCAGCTCGTTTTGTTCCGGCTAAAGCCATTGTTCTCCAGTGAGTTGAGGTGCGTTCAATAAGGATTTCAGGACTAGCGCCGATCCAAGAACCAAGGCAAGTGTCATGAAAATAATAAACTAACGCATTTGGGTATTGCTGGAGGAGTTTTTGAAATAAGGCCTCTGGTTCTTGGAGCGTTTGATTTGCTTTCTTTACCCTTGATAAAACAATTTTTTGAGCTAATCCACGATCTAAATCTTTGATTAATTGAGCAGCTTGAAGGAGGTATTCTGCCTCGCTGATACAATATGGAGTTGTCGTTTGTATGGGTTTTGGAGTGGAATCAGTTGACCAAAAGTACTTATTTTTTTGATCGAAGTCAGTTATGATAAAATTATGTCCTTCAATATGTTGAGTTGAAATAAAATCACCTTCAAGGCTGTGAAGTTGTTCTCCTGGAAAGCGATAATGTAGCATTTTAATCTTCTTTAGGGAGTACCATTACGGTATGTTTACCATGACAAATAAGACGCGCACTTTCTGCTTCTCTGACTTCAATGTTCCAAAGATGCGTCTTGCGTCCTGCATGTATCAAATTTGCCGTAGCAATTACCATTCCTTCGCGAACAGCTCCCACATGGTTGGCCGAAATGTCTATTCCTACCGAATAATGAGTGAGAGGATCAATAAGCAAAACTGAACCCAAAGAACCAACTGTTTCCATTAATGCAGCACTCGCTCCTCCATGCAGTAAGCCCATGGGTTGTTTGGTCCGTTCATTAACGGGCATGCTAGCCTTGACGAAATCAGCACCGATTTCAAGATAGGTAATGCCTAGCGCCTCCATGAGTGTGCCGGGATTCAAAGCATTGAGTTGTTCAAGTGGTACTTGTTTCAATTTCATGTTGCAAATATAGACAAGAGCTTTGCAACAGAAAGCGAAAATCGTATTTTTGGTTGATGAAAATGACTAAAACTATCGACGTTTATCTCTCAGACGGCTGTGGAAGGTGCTCAAAATTTGCAACTGATGGTTGTTCGGTCAGGCGATATGCGGCTGAAATTCAACTCTTGAGACAAATTGCACTGGAGGTTTTCTCTGAAGAACAAGTCAAGTGGGGCTCTCCATGTTATTCTTATCAAAATAAAAACGTGGTCATTTTACATTCCTTTAAAGATAATTGTGGCTTTTCTTTCTTTAAAGGTGCTTTACTGTCCGATCCGGAGGGCGTTTTAATTCAACAAACCGAAAACATGCACGCTTCTCGTTTGCTGCGCTTTACCCACATTGACCAGATTATTGCTCAGCAAGATATCATCAGAGCCTATTTATTTGAAGCCATTGAAATTGAAAAATCTGGACTTAAGATTGCTCCAAAACCCGTTCATGAAATTCCGATTCCAGAAGAGCTTAATCAAGCCTTTGAACAAGACCTTAGTTTTAAAGATGCCTTTGAACAATTGACTCCTGGCCGCCAGAAAAACTATCTTCGCCATTTCAACGACGCCAAACAGAGTGCTACACGTATTGCAAGGATAGAAAAATACAAACCCTTCATTTTCAATGGTATTGGAATGGATGAAGCTTGGAAGCTTCGTTAATTTCAAAAAATCTTTATCAAATCTTTAAAAACCCCTTGTCAAAACCCGAAGTTTTACTACTTTTGCCCCGGAGAGTTGGCAGA
>JAURNL010000110.1 GCA_030830205.1 Crocinitomicaceae bacterium
CTTGATCTTTAATTTGGATACAAAATAAATCATCCTTGTTTCCTACCTTCACCTCTACTTTTGCTTCAGTTTTATTTTTATTGCCGTGTTGAATGGCATTATTTACCGCTTCAGAAACTGCTATTAGTACGTTACCAAATGCATCTTCTTGGACGCCAAAATCCTCACAAACACCACCCACCAGCTTTTCTACATCAATAAGTGATTGATAATCAGACGGTAAGACAATTTCAGTTACAATAGAAAAACCTTCTTTCATAGTATAAAAATCCCGGAGCTATTGGTTTAGATACGCATCTGAACGTTGCTTATAATATAACTGCAACTGTGGGTTCAATGCTTTAATCAACTCCAATTCATTCCATTTTGACCTTTTATACTCTTCAAATCGAATTTGGTTACCTTTTTGCACATCTTTTCCAACCTTAGCTTCTCTTTTATCTTCAAAACCACGCTTCATCAGCGCATCTTCACTTTCCAAAAGGCGTGTAAGTATTTCTTTTTGCCTATTAATTGTTTGTGGATTTATTCGTTTCAATAGTAAATCCTTCTCTTGTTCTTCAAGTTCTTTTAAAAGAGGGTTTAATTGGTTTCCTAAGCCTTTACCTTCCTTATTTAATTCTTGTTTAAGTTGTTCCAAACGCTGTCTGATAGCTGTTTGTTCAGCAGCCATGCGAGCTAATTCTTTTGAGCTTAACCCAGGTAGGCCTTGTCCTGGCTTACCTTGATTTGCCGGTGAATTTCCAGATTCTTTTCCGGGTTGGTTTCCACCTGGATTAACACCTTTTTGCATTTGTTCCAATTGCTTCTTTAACATTTCTTTCATATCCCCAGAAGACATAGATTGTCCAGACTTCGGACGACCTTTTCCTGGATTATTACAACTACCATTACCTTGCATTTCTGCATTCATTTGTTGTTGCATAGATTGCAATGCTTCATTGAGTAGTAACGCTAGATTATTGTAAGACGTCATTACCATTTGTTGGTTCTTCTCTATATCTTTTTTACGATGGTCATCTATAGCTTCAATGGTGGCTTGATGATGTTTATCAATGGTATGTAATTCACCATCTATAAACGTGGCAATTTTAGTTTGTCTTTTTGCTAAAGCTAATAAACTATCTTTTATAATTTTAGTGTCATCGATTATACGCTGCTGCCGCCTTCCTAATTTCCTATATAAAGGATCCTTAGTGCTTGTTTTAGAGAATTGTTTTTGGTTATTTTCCTGGTCAAAACTTAATATAATCAAACCCTCAAGAATAGCACGTAAACTTTCCATATCCTCTTCTTGCTGCTCCTTATTAGATTGGTTTTGTTTAGCATTTAATTGAGATGACATAGCTTTCATTCCATCAGAAGCAGCTTTTTGTTTTTCACCTGCTTGCTTTCTTTTACCCTCTGAAATTTCTTGTTGGGCATCTTGTAAATCATCAGAAACTTTTTCTTCCAATACATCTAAAATATCAAGGTCTAAGGGACGTTCTAGGTTTTTATTGAGGTCTTGAATTTCGTTTAACTCTTGTTTAAGTTTATCAAATTTTTCATTTAAGTCCTTTTGTTTTTGCAGTAACTCCTCTTTAGATAATTCCTTTTCTTGATCTTTCAATTCATCTTGTGCTCTAGCAAGAGCATCTAATTCTTTTTCTAAATCATCAATACGCTCATTTACTTGCATTTTTTTAAGAAGTTCAAGACTTCGGTCCATTTGTTTATTCATGTCCTCTGTCGTCTGTTGCAGCTCATCTAACTTCTCTTTAATTTGATCCTTATCTTGTTTTTTAAGTAATTCTTCAAGTTTTTCCAAAAGAGCTTTTAACTCATCATCCATTACTTCATTGAGTAGCTGCTCTAATAATTGTTGCTTTTCTAATAATTCTTCATCTAAAGGTGAAAGTTGGTTTTTTTCATTTGTACCCTGTTTGATTTCATCCAAACTTTCTTGCAGTTGTTGCTGTAGTTCTTGTTGCTGTTGTTGGAGTTGTTCAACTTTATTGAGTTTATTCCAGTTATTAGACTTCGATTGTAATGTTTCTTTTTTCAATTGCTGGACATCCTTTTGAAACTGTTGTGTTTTTTTAAAGACATCTTGCAATTCTTCCATTTGTTCAGCCTGTTGTTCTTTACGTTGGTCATTTAATTCCTCGAGGCTCGGTAACTTATATGTCGATGTTTCACTTTTTGAAGCTTTATGACCATTTACTCCATCATTATCATAGACGACAAAATAATATGATATGAGATCATTGAGTTGTATTTTTTCACGTCTAAAATCTACGGCAAAATCAAACTTCTGTAATGTTCCTTTAACATTTTCTACCTCTAATTTTTGAATGATTTTCTGACCATTTTCATGCTCAATTGAGTAAACAAATTGTAGTTTACTTAATCCATAGTCATCTGAAACGGTACCATGAAAGTACTTACGCCCATCAACAATAGAATCTTGTTCTTCATTGATTTCTATTGAAGGATATGCATCTTTAATGATTTCAATTTTTGAGCTTACTGTATCCTTCTTTTGATTTTGGGCATTAGTTAGGATAAATTTCAAGGTTCCACTCGACTTGTATGTGCTCGTAAAAGAACTAAATTCAGGGTCTAGATTATTGATTTTATTTAACCATAAATACTGTAATTTCTTAGTATTCTTTGTGGCAATTTCCCATTCAATTACTGTTCCTTCTGGTAAAGTTAAATTACTTGCATTATCAACAATTTTATCTGGTTTGTTTAGATATTTTGGATAAATACAATGCGCTTTTAAAGTACCTAAAACCGCTTTTTTACTCACTTGTAACCAAACAGGCTCACTATTAAATTCATTGGTTGTTACATATAATGATGTGGAATTTTGCAATTGACTTAACTTAAAACTGAAACGATTCCTTTTAAGTCTAGACATTAAAAATTTCCCTTGATTGGTGATGATGTAAAGTTGTTTAGGTATGCTTGCAAAACCAGGAGCAGGTTTTACTTTTACCTCAATAGATATTGATGATCCTTCCTCAATTTGTGAAGGAATGGTGTCGAATTGAAAAATATACGGATTAGGTAGTTTAAAATCTTTAGAATACTGCAAAACTCTTGTTGTTCCTTGGGTAAGTACCTGAGGAATAAACCATGCAACAGCAATAAAACCAATAAGTACAGGTAGTAATACCTTTAAATACTGACGCTGCTCCTTATATTCAATTGCTGATTCAAATGAAATTACATTAAGCTGTTGAGTACGTTGCAAGATGCTGGCAGCAAGTAAATCAATATTTCCGTTTTGATTTTCTAATTCCTTTTGTAATTGTAAGGTATTTTTAAGTTTATCGGCTACTTCTGGAAAAAAAGAACCTATAATTTCTGCCGCTTGTAAATGAGAAATTCTTTTCCCAAAAGACCACAACCTACTCAGAGGAATACCAATCCAGAGAATAAAAAAATAACTTTGAATAACTACAAAACTAAAAAAAAGTATCCCACGAACTATAATTGGAAAACGGCCAAAAAATTCTAAAGAAGAAGTAGCTAATAATGCTATTAAAAAAAATAAAGTAAACAGAATACCACCTCTAATTAATTGATTCTTGTAATACTTTCTAATAAAAGCATCTATTTGATCTACAAGTTGTGTGAACGAGGATTGCATAGGTAAATCTACTACTTCATTTGCTTGTTGCAAAATTAACCGCTTACGGCATTCTTAATTAGAATAATATATTCTTTTTAAAAAATATTTAAAAAATTTACTACTACTATTAAGGTTGTTCATTTGTGTATAATTAATCTTACAAAAGATAGTTTTCTGTAAAAACACACATTTATAAACATTGTTTTCACTTTTTTTTTCGTTTAATTAATTGAAATACAGTATTTTATAAAAAAATTAACAAATGGTGAAAATCATAACTTGTTAGTAAAAATAAAACCATTTAGAGTTAAAAACAGTTGGAAAACAGTTGATAATACTTGTATAAAGAATGCTAAAAAATAGTGTTTATGTACATTGCTTTTGAGCTTATAAAAATCACAGACAATTGCAAATAACGTTCTCAAGTATTATCAACATGTTGTGAACTCAATTCAATAAAACCATGTTGGTAAGTCAAACCATTTTATTGGGCTTCAAAACACAATATTTTTAAATTGTTTATAAGTTTCAAACTGAAATAGTCCTTAATTTAGCCAGAAAAAAATGTTAATACCTATCGGCTCCGATCACGCTGGTTATGAAACCAAGCAAATTCTCATTAATTATCTTGAATCTTTAGGTCATGAAGTGAAGGATTACGGCTGTTTTTCAGATCAAAGTATTGATTATCCAGATTATGCGCACCCTGTTGCAGAACATGTAGAGTCTAGCCCAGGAAGTTTAGGTATATTATTGTGCGGTTCTGGCAACGGCATAAGTATGACCGCAAATAAACACCAAAGTATTCGGTGTGCCCTTTGTTGGACAAATGAAATAGCTGAATTAGCAAGATTACATAACGATGCTAATATTATTGCGCTACCAGCTCGTTTTATTTCTTCAGAGGAGGCTAAAGAAATGGTGAATACTTTTCTAACAACAGCTTTTGAAGGGGGTCGTCATGCGACTAGAGTAGCAAAAATTTCTTGCTAATTATCTTTAATTAATATCTCAACACGTCTATTGGCTTCTTTTTCATTTTCATCTTTAGGCTGAGCATAAACAGGTTTACTATAGCCAAAACCAACAGGATAAAGTCTTTTTGGAGATACACCGTTTTCAACCAGGTATTCTTTTACCATGTAAGCACGTTGTTTGGATAGTTTTTGTGCTTTTTTTGCACTGTTCTCATCTAAATTAACATGCCCGTGAATTTCTATATTGATTTGCGGATTCAGTAGCAGTAAGTCGCGCAAACGATTGAGTTGCGCGTAAGATTCTTCCATTATTTCGGGTAAACCAGCGATGAAATAAACTTGTTCGAGCTTGGTAAGCTCACCTGCTTTGAAACCATTTAAGTAAATAGTATCTATGTAAGTTGCTCCAAGTGGAATACGGTGTTCTTTATATTCAATAGGGAAGTAACCGGGTGCTTCAATTTTGATAGAGCCTTTTTTAATGGGCTGTTTAAGGTTTATACTTAATTGCGAGGCAAAATATGAACCGTTGATTTCAGGGGCGCCTTGTAAAATAATTCTCCCGCTAACAGGGTTATTATTTTGCCCATCGCGCAGAATAATAGAGTAGACAGGAAGTAAATCGGTATAAGTAAAGTCTAATATTTGTTCTTCTTCACTTATTTTTGTGGCTTTAAAAGCACTGTTGAAAAAAACAGCATCTTTCACCCCCCCTTCTGTTTCCAAACATATGGTTGCATATTGATTTCTCTCCATCGGGATGGATTTATATTCTTTGCGCTGTTTGATTTCAAATGTTAAACTATCAATTTTTGATGTTTCCCTTAAATCAGGAGCACAATAGCTCTCATCACTGAGATAAATAACCCCTTTGTATGGGTGTAAAGCAGCTCCATTACAGATGAGTTCTAAACTTAATACCCCTGTTTTTTTGGCAAGCAGAACCAACCATATTTGATTGTTTTTTTTTTCACCTAGAAAGGACAGAGAAAAAGAATCTTCAATAGGGGCAAAAACCGCTCCGGTACAATGATTATAAGAAGATCGTTGTCCAAGAAGCGCTCCATTGAAAGCAGTGAAAAAAAGAAGAATAAAGAAAATTTTCACAGCTTCTTATACGCTTCATTCTATTTTAAGTTTCAACTTTCCACTCAAGCGCAAGTCCACGACTAAAAAACCAGTCGTTAAAAGTAGGTTTTGCACATTTAATTCGTCTATTTTTCCTTGAAGCCATACGCCATTTGTGATTTCACTATTGATTTGTTGTTCAATCGCTGCTTTTGTTTCCAAGAGAATAGGACTTAAATCAACATCGACAGTGGCCTCTAATTGTTCTTTGAGTTTGGAATGGAGTATCCATTTGGCCGAGTGCAGCAATACGCTTTTTGTTCGCAATTCATAATCTACATCTCGGATTCTTAAATGTTGCCGCGGGTCTATATAAGGTTGAACCACTAAATAAAGCGTTCCTTTTTTGGTGCCCGAAAATTGTACAGAGAGCACCAAGCGTTCAACTTGCGGCCCTAGTACCTGTATTTTATCGATATTGATACTTTTCTTGTCGTTGATTTTGATTTGTTGTGTATCGAAGTCGCGTAGTAAAAATCGGTTGATTGAATCATAAGATGCAATAGTTCTTAGATTGAATACACTGATTTTACTTGCGTTAGCTTGAGGTGTATTTTTAGGTAGGCGCGTTTGTGGAAGATTAATGACATCTGTGGAAAATAAAGGTTTGGCGACCATTTGTGTAGTAAAACGGGCCTTTTGTCCTTCGTTTTTCAAAGTCAGGTTGTCGATACCAATTTGTTGAGGGCGCAAGTAAAAATAACCATAAGGCGCCACCAATATAGGTTCTTGTAGCGCTTGCCAAACTTCAGCCATAGCGCTGTGTATCGGCGCTGATGCCAGCTGTTTATCCACTTCTTTTTCAAGCTGCACTAAGGATGTCTTTACTTCTTTTTCAATAGTTGGAGTTGCATCGTATTTGAAAACCGTGATTTTACAAGGATCAATTAATTGAAACTCTTTGAGCTTTGTTTGCGCATGTAGGTTAAAATCTTCAGTAATGCCAATTTTGCTGGAGTAAGTGATGTGTACCTTTTTTTTGGGCTCGCCCACGCCACAAGAAGCAGAAACGCGCGGAATGATACACATTGGTTCTCCAAACACATTGTGACAATCTGGACAGTAAGACAAACTTAGGTCAAACCTACCATCGATGCCACACAATACCTCTTGGTTTCTTAGTTCAAAAGACAGCGGTTCCCGATCAAAATGATATTTATATTGAATTCCTTCACAAGGATCTTCACCACCACTAAAATTTTTATCTAATCTTTTATCCGCCTCACTCAAGTATGGTTTGAGTGCCAGTTCTGTTTCTAAAGAAAGAAAGGAAGGCTCCGGCGCACTCACTTCTTCTACAGCTTTGTAGTCAGCAAGAGGCAATTCAACTCTAATGGTTTTACACGAAAACAAACCTAAAATTAGAAATACAACGATATTGATGTTCTTCATTTTTTAGGTTTGAGTAACACGCTTTGCAGAAAGTCGAAATGCTGGCTTTCAACAGAACCTTGTGCTTCTTTAATGTAAGGGCTTTTATATGTTGGTTTTTTTTGTCCGCCGGTAATTTTAAACAAGAGGTTTTCATTTTGTTTACAGAGCGATGAATGGTAAAACATGTCGCTCAATTCAAAGTGGTCATAAAAACAATCACCTAAACGTGTCATTTCGATCAGTAAACTATCGCCTTCGTCCAGCCAAAGTTTTTTAGGTTCTTCCGAATAAAATATTTTATATGCTTTGGCGCTCATTACTTTGTCATTTTTCAGATTGATATATGACATATTATAGGTCCAATAATTAGTACTGTCCATAATTTGTAAGTCAAATAGGACCCCAACTTTTTGTTGTAAACCATTGTTGTTATAGATTTCCATTACGCCCTCATAGGAGCCAAGCCAATCATCAGGGATACCATTGTTAGGAGAGGGGGGAAGCTGGCTCCAAACAAATGAGGTGAAAATTAAAAAAGATAAAAGTAGTCGCATAAAAAAAGGGGCTTTCGCCCCTCTAAATTAATGCATTTTTAATTTGAGCCCTTGATCAAGGGCATCTAAGAATTCTTCGGTATATACAAAGTGCTCCCCATGCACCACTTTGTTTCCGTGAATACAAACAGCAAGGTCTTTGGTCATGATGCCGTTTTCTACAGTCTCGATGCACACCGTTTCTAAGGTTTCACAGAAGTCAATAAGAGCCTTGTTGTCATCTAGCTTTCCACGGAAGGCCAAACCTCTTGTCCAAGCAAAAATAGAAGCGATTGGATTGGTGGATGTTTTTTTACCCGCTTGATGATCGCGGTAATGGCGAGTAACCGTTCCGTGCGCTGCTTCAGACTCCATGATTTTCCCGTCAGGGGTAATTAAAACAGAAGTCATAAGGCCTAAAGAACCAAAACCTTGTGCAACAGTATCTGATTGAACGTCACCATCATAATTTTTACAAGCCCAAACAAAGTTGCCATTCCACTTTAATGCAGATGCAACCATGTCGTCAATGAGGCGATGTTCATATACAATTCCCGCGGCTTCGAAAAGCGCTTTGAATTCTTGTTGGTAAATTTCTTCAAAAATATCTTTGAAACGACCGTCGTATTTTTTAAGGATGGTGTTTTTAGTAGAAAGATAAAGCGGCCACTTTTTTGTTAGCGCCATATTGAAACAGCTTCTTGCAAAACCAGCGATAGACTCATCTGTGTTGTACATTGCCATTCCAACCCCATCACCTTTAAAGTTGTATACTTCAAATGTTTGGGCTTCTCCACCATCTTCAGGTGTAAAGGTCATTGTCAATTTACCTTTACCTTTGAATACAGCATCTGTAGCCCGGTATTGATCACCAAATGCGTGTCGGCCAACAATAATTGGCGCCGTCCAATTGGTAACTAAACGAGGAACGTTTTGCATTACTATTGGCTCGCGGAAGACAGTTCCATCCAGAATATTTCTGATGGTTCCGTTAGGAGACTTCCACATTGACTTTAAATTAAATTCTTCAACCCTTGCCTCGTCTGGGGTAATTGTTGCACACTTAATCCCAACTTGATATTTTTTAATGGCTTCGGCAGCATCAATTGTAATTTGGTCGTTGGTTTCATCTCTCTTTTCAATGCCGAGATCATAATACTTAATATCGAGATCAAGGTATGGAAGAATGAGTTTGTCTTTGATGAATTTCCAGATAATTCGGGTCATTTCGTCTCCGTCGAGCTCTACAACGGGGTTGGCTACTTTAATTTTTGACATTTAAAATTTTTATATACAAAATTAATCAATAAAATCGTTTGGGCACTTTAAAATATGGAAGAACAGGGTTCGATTAATCTAAAGAACCAATCATTTTGGACGGGTCTACAATTTGGTCGTATTCTTCTGCGCTAACATGTCCAAGCCCAACAGCTGCTTCTTTTAAGGTTGTTCCGTTTTTGTGTGCATATTTTGCAATTTCAGCAGCCTTGTAGTAACCAATTTTGGTGTTCAGGGCGGTCACTAACATAAGAGAGTTGTCTAGGTGTTGTTTAACCATTGGCAGATTGGCTTGAATACCAGTTGCACAATTATCAGCAAACGAAACACAAGCATCTCCGATTAGGCGCGCAGATTGCAATACATTGGCAGCAATAACGGGTTTGAAAACGTTCAGTTCAAAATGACCATTAGACCCCGCAATACTTACTGCGACATCATTGCCCATAACTTGTGCACAAACCATGGTAAGTGCTTCTGGCTGAGTCGGGTTTACTTTTCCTGGCATTATAGACGAGCCGGGCTCGTTATCAGGAATGATGATTTCTCCGATACCACATCGTGGGCCCGAGGAAAGCATGCGAATATCGTTGGCTATTTTCATTAATGAAACAGCACTGCGCTTAAGGGCACCAGAGAGTTCAACCATGGCGTCGTGTGCAGCCAAAGCTTCAAATTTATTGGCAGCGGTTATAAATGGTAAACCGGTAAACTCTGCAATTTTTTTTGCAACCAATACGTCGTAACCCTTTGGCGTATTTAAACCAGTGCCTACAGCAGTTCCTCCCAGAGCTAATTCTGCTACAACAACCAAGGCGTTGTTAATTGCGCGTATTGAATAATCTAATTGGGCAACATAACCACTGAATTCTTGACCTAATGTGAGTGGCGTTGCGTCCATGAAATGAGTGCGCCCGGTTTTGACGACATCTTTAAACTCAACTACCTTTTGTTGAAGAACATCTCGCAGGTGTTTTAACCCAGGTAAGGTTACCTCAACAGCCATTTTATAGGCTGCAATGTGCATGGCGGTAGGGTAGGTGTCGTTAGAGGATTGAGATTTATTAACATCATCATTGGGGTTTAACACTTTTTGCTCATCTAAGAGTTGTCCGCCGTTAATCACGTGGCCTCTGTTAGCAATAACCTCGTTGCAGTTCATGTTAGATTGTGTTCCAGATCCGGTTTGCCAAATAACTAAAGGAAACTCATCGTTGTGTTGACCTGTTAGCATCTCATCACAAACTTTAGAGATAAGATCCCTTTTCTC
Organism: Crocinitomicaceae bacterium; assembly: GCA_030830205.1. Lineage (GTDB taxonomy): Bacteria > Bacteroidota > Bacteroidia > Flavobacteriales_D > Crocinitomicaceae > UBA952. The sequence continues at coordinate 10,186 of JAURNL010000110.1, forward strand.
TTGTGGTAAAATCCCAAGTTGGTGATTAGCGTGTGCAGCAGCTTTTTTTAAGTAAGCAAAAGCATGAATGATTTCAATTGGCATCGAGGCCTCAGGGCCAATTTTAAAATTATTACGGGAACGTTCCGTTTGTGCCCCCCAGTATCGATGAGCAGGCACTTTTACCTCTCCCATGGTGTCTTTTTCGATGCGAAATTCCATTTTTTGGTGTTTATGAATTAATTTGTGTAATTTTGAATCGTTTTCAACTGCAAAAATAATAGAAGATGAGCACTTTCGGCATTGTAATGTTTCTTTTAATTGGCGGTATGGCCTTTTGGATGTTATTCTTTTTATTAGGATTTATCCTTCCTTACTGGCTTACTCTTGGTTTGTTTGAACAATTGCGACCAAAACGCATTTTTGACGAAGAGTCCAAATAACAAAGAATTTTTCCGAAAGCGCCTCTGGCGCTTTTTTTATACACTAAAAATTTGCTCGCAATTACTTTGAATTGTTAGACACAGTTGGTCTGTTGGCAAATCGTTTTCATCACACCCAAACGGCTCCTCAATCTCTTCCGCCAATAACTCCATACTCACTAAAGCATAAAAGACAAACGTTGAAATAAACGCCGATAAATAACCAAAGAGCGGAACAAAAGCGAGCGGCATGGTCAGCACATAGATAAAAATAAATTTCTTTATGAAAAGGCTGTAAGAAAAAGGAATGGGTGTATTCTTTATTCGTTCACAAACACCTAGGGACGCCACAAGCGCATCTAAATCTCGATTAATGGCTAGCCACGCTTCGTTGTGAATAGTTTCTTTTTGTTTCAAGCGCTCTATTTCAATACGCATTAATTGAATTATTTGCAAAGGCTCATGGCCTTGTAAATGGAGGGGCCCCAATCGTGTTTCTTTTATATTGTCTTTGCTTAAAGATTGATTTCGCAAGTGATTTTTGGTGGCAAATGCAAAAAGCGGGATGAGGTTGTTAAATAAAATCCGCTCTTCTTCTGTTAGTTGGAACACACTTAATTTAGAACTTAAACTCCGGGTATCATTCACCATGCTTCCCCAAGCTTTTCTTCCTTCCCACCAGCGGTCATATGCTGTATTCGTTCGAAATACCAGCAGCAAGGAGATAACAAAACCAAGTAGAGAGTATACAGTTGTAAGATTTTTAAGAAAATACGCCTTAGGGAAAAATGTAATTTCGAGGTAGGTAATGCATATTGACAACAAGCTTATATAAACCAGTTCTTTCCACATCATGCGCACCGTGTCGCTTTTGTGAAATGAAAAGATAAAATTTAACCAGTTTTTAGGGTTATAGTTGATCATGTCTGCAGATTATATTGACAAATGTAAAAATTCTTTGAGCGCTTAAATTTTGTTTAATTTCGAAGGGTCAATTAAACACCCTAAAAATGGAAATAACTCCAGAACTCAAAGAGAAACTCTCCAAATTAAATGAAAAATATGCAGCTCTCGGTGAAGATTTTAATGCTTACTTAGAAGGCTTGCTTCATGCTGATGTCACTACATATTGGGATTACATTCAATTAGATACACTGCTAAGTTTACAAAAACCAAAAACGTCATTTCCTGATGAGGTCGTGTTTATAATGTACCATCAAATCACCGAATTATATTTCAAGTTAGCGCTGCGTGAATTTGAGGCCCTTGGTCGGCTACAAGAGCCCACTAAAACTCATTTCATTGATCGCGTTACGCGCATTAATCGTTATTTCGACGCGCTCGTTAATAGCTTTGAAATCATGATCAACGGCATGGACCGTGAAGAATTCTTAAAGTTTCGAATGAGCCTTTTGCCAGCTTCTGGTTTTCAGTCTGCGCAATACCGCGAAATCGAAATCTATAGCACGGACTTTATCAACTTAGTTGCTAAAGATGAACGCGAACAATTGCGGGGGGTAGAGGATATTAAGGAGTTGTTTGAGCATATTTATTGGAAGGCCGGGGCCACCGAGGTTGCTACTGGCAAAAAGACCCTAACACTTATTCAATTTGAAGAAAAATACAGAGACCAATTTATTGCATTAGGTTATAATTGCCGGGACAAAAACATCTGGCAGGTTTATTTACGTTTGAGTAAAGAAGACCAACAAGACAAAATGGTAATGGATGTTTTACGTCAAAACGACGTTAATGTCAATATTAATTGGCCATTGGCACACTATAAATCTGCAGTTCGCTATCTAGCAAGACAAGATAAAGATGTCGCAGCCACAGGCGGAACTAACTGGCAAAAGTATCTTCCTCCGCGTTTTCAGAAACGCATTTTTTACCCCACTTTGTGGTCTGCTGAGGAACAAGAAAATTGGGGTAGGGCATGGGTAGAAGACAGCTTTGGATAAAGGGATCAATAGATCTCTTTTCTAAAGAGCATTGAGAAATCTAAAAGCCCTGTTTCTTGTAAATCTAGGCCCCTAATGCGCAACTGATTGAGAACAATAAAATCTTCTGTGTATATGGGAATAAGCGCCACTTGATTGATAATTTCTCTTTCACATTTCTGTTGAGTCGATATTCTTTCGACTTGTGAGCGCGCGCGTACTGAGCCTAAGTATAAAGAGTCTACACTAGCGTTGTGAAACATTTTCGGGTTTTGAGAGGCGCTGTAAAACAGCCGTAAATACGATTCTGCGCCAGGATAGTCACCGACCCAACCGCTTCTCCAAATTTCACCGGAATTATTATTCAATCCATTATTCGGTTTTCTCGACTCTTTTAGTACTATGCTTATGTTAAGCGCCTTTGTAAGCATTTCTGCAGCAGCTTTAGACCACTTGTAGGCAATGGTGTTGTTTGGGGCGCCCACATAAAAAACAATGGTTGGAAAGGGGTTATTGGCATGATAGCCAGCTTTTAAAAGCAACATTTGAGCCTGTTTTATTTTCTGATTCAAGCTCAATGGATCTTCACCCAACAATTTATTTTGATAATAAGTTTGAGGGGGTATAAACAGACCATTCAAGCCCCGACCTTCACCCAACAATATATCATTACAAATATTATCGACATCAATAACCAACTTAAAAGCCTTCCGAACAGCAATTTGATCGAAAGGGGGTCGCTGACAATTGAATTGAATGAAGTGTACTTTTGCTGCGTTTTTAACATAAACCTCATGAAGTGGATTTTTACCAAGCTTTGCATCACTCAAAGTACCAAAAGCCTCTTTTAGATCATCGATGGGCAGGTCAAAAACTAAATCTAGTTTATTTCTTAAAAAAAGTCTTTGTGCAACTTGACCAGGAACGCCGCACGCTACCTCAACCTTGTCGAGATAGGGAAGCTGATTTCCAAATCTGTCATGGCGCCAATAATCAGGATTTCGTTCAAAAACCCAGCGATTATTTAATTTTTTTTGCAATTCAAAGGGTCCTGTTCCTACAGGGTTCTTTTGTAGTTGAGCCCCATAAAAATCTGCTGATTTTTTACTTAGAATACATAAGCTGGGGCTGCTTAAGATATTTAAAAAATGATTATAAGCTGCTGTTAAATTAATTTTTAAAGTGTGTTTATCAATAATATGAATACCGGGAACAAAAGCATCTAATGGATTAATTTTTTTTCTGTAGTAATCAGCTCCACCAATAATGAGCCGTGGTAAAAAAAGCTCTTGTTGTAATCCAGGTTGTTGGGCACAAGCCAAACTTAAGCTGTATGCCACATCTACAGCGGTTAGCTCTCTAGAATGAAAACGGAAGCAGGCGTTGTTAGCAAATAATACATTTTTTTTAAGGTGAATGGTGACCTTCGTTTTATTCCGATTGAATTGAACTTTTGAAGCCAAACAATATCGCCAACCACGTTTGTTTTGGGAAGGCTTAAGCAAAGGCTCATAAACAAGTTGTTGGATGCGTTGCTGATCAAGTGTGTTATCCCCAAGCGGAAAAAGCGATAGTTGTTTGTTTTTAGTGCTTATTCTTAATACCCCTCCGTACTGCTTATTTCCTCTAATTTTTTCTTTTTGTTCCGATGCAAAATAGAAGGATAGTCCGCCAATGGCGAGTACTAAAAGTATCCAAATAAGTTTTTTTTGCTTCATCAATACCAACAAATGTACAGGTGTTGCAAATAAAAAAAGGGGGTTGCGCCCCCTTTCATCATTTTTTATGAACTAAATGGAAGAATCCATGTCCGGTCACTTCTTGATTTGATTGGCCAAGAAGTGCTGAATACTTGTAAAAGTATATACCTTCTTCGGCTAATGTGCCATTAATGGTGCCATCCCATTTAGGATTGTTATTCATCTGGATGTCTTGGTAGTTAGCAGAACTTGCTTCATAGATTACATTTCCCCAACGATTTAGAATGGTAAGCTCTATATAACTAAGACTTTCTGTTTGTAAGATGAAGAAATATGGGTTGACGCCTCCAGGAGTAATGACATTCGGTGCTTCCGGACGAGCATACTCACAACTTCCGTCTTCTATAAGAGCATTTGGGTCAAAGTTTAGCGCTAGTGAATCCGTACAACCGGTAGGATAAACACATGAACCATCATTGACATTTGCATTAGGATTATAATTTGTGGCTGCCGGGTCTGTACAACCACAAACATTTACGTTAATGGTAATAGAGGCCACATCGGTACATTGAGGGCCCTGGCTGGCCGTAAGTTGTACGGTGTAGGCACCAAAAGGCACGTCAAACACGTGATTTTGTGCACTAAGGTCGTTGCTAGTCGCTGTTTGTCCATCCCCGAAACTCCAACTGTAGGCGCTTGCGTTTTGGCTCGTGTTGGTGAAGGTTACGCTAAGCGGCGCACAACCTTCGGTGATGCTGGCACTAAACTCTGCAACTGGCGGATCAAGTAAATCAACAAAAGCGCTATCGCTGACTGTGCACACATTGTCTTCGACGGTAATGTAATACCATCCCGACGGCAAATTTTGCCACACAGACGCATCAATAAAACCATTCGGCCCAGGTCCAGTCCAGTTGTATTGTGGCACCCCCTGTACTCCAGAAACCTGAACAGAAACAAAACCCGTCGGCACACAAGTGGAAGCTCCCACAAAAATGGTATCAACAACTAAAGATTGGTTCATGGTTACCGTAACAGTGTCTGTTTGAGTGAAGTCACAATTGTCGGTAGCCGTCACCAGGTAATACATGGTTCCATTTTGGCCAATACCAACGGATATAGAGTCATTATTACCCAAGGCGGCACCCGCGAGATTTTCCCAAGAATAACTATATGGAGAGTACCCGCCAGAGGCACTAGCCGTTAGCCAAACACTGTCGGTGGCACAGTAAACGGTTGGGTTGTTTCCTGTTATATTGATAATAGGCCCCTCTCCAATATATATGGTGCCGGTTGAGGTTATGGTATCCCCACAAGGGTTGATTAATTCAACTGTTATGATTACAGATTCAAACCCCTCATTAATACCATCTTGTATTGGGTTCAGTGTAATTATCACTGTGTCTTCTCCTGGTAAGAAAGTAATGGGGTTTGGCAACGTATTATAGTCTATGCCCTCTTGAGCAACACCGCCAATTGTATAATTGATGATTAAGGTGTCGTTGACCTGTCCTGGAGGACGAGTAAATATGAAATCAGCGTAAGTACAACCTTCTACAATAGTGGTATCACCGGATACTGTTGCAACCGCAACGTCTACAGCAGAAGAGCTGAATGAACCAGCCTCCAAGAAAACACCAGAATCTAAAGACTGATCACCAACGTTAGAAATTGCAAGTTTAATATGGTATAATTGGTTACACTGTACGCTAGCAGAGGCAGTCAACAAGACAGTTGTTCCGTCGTATTGTATAGCATCGCCATACGCCAAACCAGAAAGGTTGTTTACATAGTAAGCAACGTTTGCAGAAGGGCCAACATTGTTAATCGTTACGGGTGTTCCACCTGGAATGGTCGCTAAATTGGTTCCTCCATTAGGATAACCCCCAAGCACATATGGTCCTGAAACACCAGGCCCCCAAAGAAAGAGTCCAAAAGCATCATTATAAGATGAAGGAGACCACTCGGGGTACTCATCAGAGCCGAACATGTAATTAAAGATTAAGGTATCTCCAGAAGGGATGAAGTCGAATTCTAAAACAATTCCGTTGGTTACACCTGCGTTTGCAATGTCATTGAGATGAGGATCAAATGATACGTTTGCTGTTTGAGGCATGTTGTTGGTCGCGCTTCCACTATTATTTGGCCCAGGCGCACCGATGGCATTTCCAGTAGTTAGAACGAGCCCATTACCAATTGGAAACAGCGCATTTGTGTTTGTAAAATAACCCAAGTTTGTTTGGGCGGTGTTTGCTTGTAATGGGTCACCATTGACGGTTACATTAAATGCTGTTACCCCAAAACCCAACAAGACATTTTCTACCAATTGTTGTGGGGTTTGGGTGGTGGAAACCGCAATAGGTTGAGCAAGTAAAGACCCAAAAGAAAATAAAAAGACGAGGTGTAGTATGTGTTTCATATGCGCAAGTTGTCATTTAGACGTCAATTTAGACTAAAAAGTTGCATAACAAAATTAATATAAACTATGAAGCAACAAAACACAACGATTTTTCGCAACTTTGATGAACAGAAGAATTATGAAAAATACACAGCAATTTATCAAAGACAATCAGCAAAAATTTCTAGATGAATTATTTGCACTTTTAAGAATACCATCTGTTTCTGCTGATCCAAATTTTCAAAATGACGTAGCGGCATGCGCGACACATTTAGCCACTCATATGCAACACATTGGTTTGGATGCGGTCGAGTTAATAAGTACTGCCGGGCACCCTATTGTTTATGGAGAAAAAATAGTGGACCCAACCTTACCTACTATCTTGGTTTATGGTCATTATGACGTGCAGCCAGCTGATCCGCTGGAACTTTGGAAAAGCCCGGCGTTTGAGCCTGTAATTAAAACTACTCCTATTCATCCGGAAGGCGCCATATTTGCAAGAGGAGCCTGCGATGATAAAGGGCAGTTTTTTATGCACATCAAGGCTGTTGAGGCAATGCTTCAAACCCAAGAGTTACCTTGCAATGTCAAGATTATGATTGAGGGAGAAGAAGAGGTTGGAAGCCCTAATCTCGCTGTTTTTGTAAGAGAAAACAAGCTCAAGCTACAAGCAGATGTTATATTAGTTTCTGACACAGGAATGCTCGCCAATGATGTACCATCAATCACAACTGGATTAAGAGGACTGAGCTACGTTGAGGTAGAGATAACAGGTCCGAATCGCGATTTACATTCAGGGCTATATGGTGGCTGCGTGGCAAACCCAATTAACGTCCTTACTAAAATGATTTCCAGCCTACATGACGAAAACATGCGAATAACCATACCTGGATTTTACGATAAAGTGATAGAGTTGTCTTCTGAGGACCGGGCAGAAATGGCTAAAGCACCATTTTCAGAGAAAGCATACTGTGAGGCCTTAGATATCGACACCACTCACGGCGAGAAGGGTTTCAGCACTATGGAACGTGGGTCAATACGCCCAACACTAGATGTAAATGGTGTTTGGGGTGGTTATATAGGTGAAGGAGCTAAAACGGTCATCGCATCAAAAGCATTTGCCAAAATCTCCATGCGTTTAGTTCCAGATCAAGATCCCGAAGAAATCACAAGTTTATTTCTTCAGCATTTTGAAAGTATTGCACCCCCAAGTGTGCGCGTGAAAGTGACACCTCATCATGGGGGTCAACCTGTGGTTACCCCAACAGATTCACCAGCCTATGCGGCTGCAAGTCAAGCCTATGAAAAAACTTTTGGCAAGAAACCCATACCTGTGCGCAGCGGCGGGAGTATTCCAATAATTGCCATGTTTGAACAAGAATTAGGCCTGAAAACCATTTTAATGGGTTTTGGATTAGACAGCGATGCCATTCATAGCCCAAATGAGCACTTTGGATTATTTAATTTTTATAGGGGAATTGAAACCATCCCTTATTTTTTCCAAAATTTTAGCACAATTAACCAATGAAAAAACTGTTTATTGTTGTAGCGCTGCTCCTTTTTTTCTCTTCGTGTAAAAGTATAGATGAATCTATAGAGCTCTTGAGTTATGATGGAACTGAAATGGAGCAATTTTCTGGACAATTGATTAAATGCAAGGCGGGCTTTCACGTACAAAATAACTTGTGGTTACCAGTTAAAATGAAGGCGGGCAGCTTTGAATTGTTTGTTGACCAACAGAAAGTAGGCGACCTATACTTAGATGAGCCGATTAAATTGAAGGCACATAAAGAGACCGTTCTTAAACTTCCGTTACGTGTAATTCCGGAGCCAGGCTTCATGACTACAACATATAAAGCCTCAAAAAAACCAATGGTACAAGTCAAAATAAGCGGTTACCCTACGGTTGGCGCCTTATTTATCTACAAAACGATACCGGTTTCTAAGGAGGCTCAAATAGATCCCGTACAATTTATTCCCTACATCCCTAAGTTCTAATGCTCACACCAGTCGCACCCAAAAAATTATTTTTACTCGACGCTTATGCCCTCATATACAGGGCATACTTTGCATTTGCAAAAAACCCCCGTGTCAATTCAAAGGGTGAGAATACCTCAGCAGCATTTGGTTTTACTAATGTATTGATCGACGTTCTTAAAACTGAACAACCAACACATATTGCGGTAGTGTTTGACCCACCAGGAGGCTCTTCTCAACGGCAAGAAGAATACGTAGAGTATAAAGCACAACGCGAACAAATGCCGGAGGATATCCGCTCCATGATTCAACCGATTAAACAGATTGTTCGCGCGTTTAATATTCCAATCTTAGAAGTTGCGGGTTTTGAAGCAGATGATGTAATTGGGACCATTGCTAAGCTTGCTGAACCGCAGGGTTTTATTACATACATGATGACGCCAGATAAAGATTACGCTCAGCTTGTAAGCCCTCAGACATTTATATATAAGCCAGGAAGAGGAGGAAACCCACCCGAAATTATGGGTGTAAAAGAGGTCTGCGAAAAATTTGAAATTAGCCACCCGCTGCAGGTTATAGACATTCTTGGTTTATGGGGAGATGCTTCTGATAACATTCCAGGAATTCCAGGGATAGGCGAAAAGACTGCAAAGGTTTTAGTTGCAAAATATGGTTCCATGGAAGGGCTGTTTGCACATGTTCATGAGCTAAAAGGAAAGCAAAAGGAAAATGTTGAGAATTTTCAGCAACAAGGGTTGATGTCTAAGTCTCTAGCAACAATTATTCGCGATGTGCCAGTTGAGTTTGATGAGCAAGATTTAGCAGTTTGTCCTGTTAATTCTGAAGCAGTCAAAGAGGTTTTTACTGACCTTGAATTTAGAACTCTTGCCAAGAGGGTGGTAGGTGAAGAAATTGTAGTTACTCAAGCCTCGAGCAACAAGGAAGAATCGCAATTGGATTTGTTTGGTATGCAAAGCATGCTCGAACCACAGCAAGCAGCACCCACAGCAAGCTACAAAACAATAGCTACTGAAAAACCGAGTTATCACCTTATTAACTCAGCAGAAGAGCGAAAAGAGCTCCTTGCTTTATTATTGGTGCAGAGTGAAATTTGCTTTGATACAGAAACAACATCAATTGATGCGCTACACGCAGACTTAGTAGGCTTCTCATTTTCTTACAAAGCACGCGAAGCTTTTTATGTGTCAGTTCCTTCTGATTTTGAAGCAGCACAAGCCATAATTCATGAATTTAAACCTGTATTTGAAGACATATCCATTGAGAAAATAGCACACAATCTTAAATATGACTTAAAGGTATTGCACCGCTATGGTATTACACTCAAGGGCCCTTTGTTTGACACAATGATTGCACAATATTTAATCAATCCAGAGTCTAAACAAAGCATGGATTTCTTGGCTACTTATTACCTCAATTACCAACCGGTATCCATTGAAACGCTGCTCGGTAAAAAAGGCAAAAACCAAGGAAATATGTCTGACTTAGCTCCTGAACAAATCAAAGACTACGCCTGTGAAGATGCAGACATCACGTTTCAACTTAAAAAACTACTAGAGACAGAAATCCAAAAACCACATCTACACCATTTGTTCTATGATGTAGAAATGCCTTTGGTGAGTGTACTTAAAGACATTGAGCAGGAGGGGATTTCAATCGACACCAGCGCTCTTTTATCTTTCTCAAAAGAACTTGACAACAGACTTATCGATTTGGACCAACAAATCAAGACGCTGGCAGGAGAGGCGTTTAACATTGATTCGCCTAAGCAACTTGGAGAAATTCTTTTTGACAAACTACAAATCTCCACTAAAGCAAAAAAAACCAAAACAGGCCAATATGCTACATCTGAAGACGTTCTTCAAAAACATGAACACGACCACCCAATAATAGGCTTGATTTTAGAATACCGCCAGTTGCGTAAATTAAAGAGCACCTATGTTGATCCACTTCCAACTCTTTGTGACCCGGTAGATGGTCGCATTCACACTAACTTTATGCAAACGGTTACGGCAACGGGCCGGCTGAGTTCTAACAACCCCAATTTGCAGAATATTCCAGTGCGTTCAGCTAAAGGTAGAGAAATCCGTCGTGCATTCGTGCCTCGTTCTTCAGACTTTCAGCTTATGGCTGTTGACTACTCTCAAATAGAATTGCGTATTATTGCTGCTCTTTCTGGCGACCCAAACATGATCAGCGCCTTTAAAAGCGGCCATGACATTCATGCTGCGACTGCAGCTCAGGTATTCCACGCCCCATTAGACGAGGTAACTCGAGAGCAGCGAAGCGCTGCTAAAGCGGTTAATTTTGGCATCATTTACGGCCAATCAGCATTTGGTTTGGCACAAAACCTTCAAATTTCTCGCACTGAGGCAAAAGCAATTATCGACGCTTATTTTAACCAGTATGGTACTATCAAAACATACATGGACAAAGTAATTGCTCAAGCAAGAGAAATGGGTTATGTAGAAACCATCCTTAAGCGCCGACGTTATCTACCAGACATACACTCAGCCAATGCAGTGGTGCGCGGTTTTGCAGAGCGCAATGCCATCAATGCTCCTATACAAGGATCAGCGGCGGACATCATTAAACTTGCCATGGTGGCGGTTCACAACGCCATGAGCAAGGAAAACCTCCAATCTAAAATGATTTTGCAAGTACATGATGAACTTGTCTTTGATGTACACAAGATGGAAATAGAACAAATGCAACACTTGGTTAAAAAAGCAATGGAAGAAGCCGTTGAGATGGAGGTTCCAATGGAGGTTGAAATGAAGACAGCTTCTAATTGGTTAGAAGCACACTAATTAAACTTAAGGTATCTTTGTAACACTTAAAACAGAAAATGGAAATACTCATCAAAGCTGCACAGCTCATTACCTCACTGGCAATTCTAGTAACACTACATGAATTTGGTCATTTTATTCCAGCTAAATTATTTAAAACTAGGGTAGAGAAGTTTTACCTTTTTTTCAACCCATATTTTTCATTTTTTCGATGGAAGAAGGTAAATGGGCAAAAGAAAAAGTCTTGGTTTAGTAAAAGTTCCCCAAAAGAATGGGCAGAAGATCCAGACACTACCGAGTGGGGAATTGGTTGGGTTCCACTTGGCGGATATGTTAAAATAGCCGGAATGATAGACGAGTCCATGGATACGGAGCAACTTCAAAGAGAACCTCAGCCATGGGAATTTAGAAGTAAGAAGCCTTGGCAACGACTCATCATTATGATTGGAGGCGTTACAGTAAACCTTGTATTAGGCTTTATCATTTATATTGGAGTTGTCTTTACGTGGGGGCAACTTACACTTGATCAGAATAAGCTACAAAATGGGCTAGGGGCTCATCCTTATTTGTCAAAATACGGAATAAAATCTGGAGACAAGGTGTTGGCGGTTGAGGGTAGAAAACCACTTAACCTAGACGAGATTAACAAAGAAATTTTATTGCGCGGGGCTCGCTCAATCCAGGTTGTCCATTCCGGTGGTCAAAAGGAAAGCATTCAATTTCCGAAGGATATAGATCAAAAATTATTTCAAGCGGGCGCCTTCCCAGCATTTACTTTGCGCTCTAATTCACTAAAAATAGCTGAGGTAAGTAAAGATTCTCCAGCCCTGCGAGCTGGCTTCAAATCCATGGATTATATTTATGAAGTAAATGGACAATACATACAATATTACGATGAATTTCAAGCGGCATTATTTGCTAAAAAGAACCAAACTGTAGCCATTAAAGTAGCAAGAAAAGGTGATCCCAAAGACACGCTCACATTAGACGTAAAGGTAAAGTCAAACGGTACCATTGGTGTGATCATTAATTCAGAGTTTGTAGACCAAAAAGCACTTTCAGAAGAGCAGTATGATTTTGCAGAAAGTGTTAGCATTGGAATGGGCTTTGGATACAATACGCTTTCTGATTATGTAAGCCAATTTAAATTTGTCTTTACTAAAAAGGGCGCCACACAAATTGGAGGGTTTGCCTCCATAGGCAACATGTTTCCACCTCTTTGGGATTGGCATACATTCTGGTTAACCACTGCATTGCTCTCCATCATCTTGGCATTTATGAATATTTTGCCAATCCCTGCGCTCGACGGAGGCCATGTTGTATTTCTTTTATACGAAATGATTACTGGTAAGGAAGCTCCTCAAAAAGTATTAGAGGTCGCCCAATACATCGGTATATTCTTATTGCTTTCATTGATGATTTATGCTAATGGAGCGGATTTAGTGCGGTGGTTAATCAAATAATTTGCAATGCAACGATTTCAAAATTACATTCTCGGAAAGTGGGTTGATGGCCAAGGAGTGGAAACTCCTTTGTACAATGCCATAACAGGCGCACAGATTGGTGAGGTTTCTAGTGCGGGAATAGATTTTTCAGAGGTGCTTACCTATGGTAGAAAAAAAGGGCACGCCTTGCGTAAAATGACCTTTCAAGAACGCGGCCGAATGTTAAAGGCTTTGGCTTTATTTTTATTAGAACGAAAATCGAAGTACTATGAAATTTCAGCACTTACTGGAGCTACAAAAGTAGATTCTTGGATAGATATTGAGGGCGGAATAGGAAACTTATTTGCCAATGCAAGCTTGCGCCGTCAATTTCCGGATCTTCCGTATTATGTTGATGGTGTTTCTGCCCCTCTTTCGAAAAACGGAACCTTCATCGGCCATCATATTATGGTGCCAAAAGAAGGGGTTGCTCTACATATCAATGCTTTTAATTTCCCGATTTGGGGAATGTTAGAAAAAATTGCCGTGAATCTTATGGCTGGAGTTCCTGCCGTGGTGAAACCCTCGGAATATACCAGTTTTTTGACTGAAGTTATGGTACGCGATATCATTGCTTCTCAAATTTTACCCGAAGGAGCACTTCAACTCATTTGCGGATTAGGCCGAGGCATTTTAGATACAGTTGACGCGAGAGATGTTGTTACTTTTACAGGTAGCGCCTCAACCGGAAAGCTACTCAAAAGCCTACCTCAAATAGCGCAAGAAAGCGTAAGCTTCAATCTTGAAGCAGATTCTCTGAATGCTACAGTCTTAGGATTATCTGCTGTTCCCGGGACCGAAGAATTTGACTTATTTGTGAAGGAGTGCGTCAAAGAAATGACTATAAAAGCAGGACAAAAATGTACGGCCGTTCGTCGGATCATCGTTCCTGAAAGTTTGCTAGATGAGGTACAAAGTGCTATTGCAGCACGATTAGCAACGACAAAAATCGGCGACCCATCTTTGGAGGGTGTTAGAATGGGCGCTCTTGCCACAAGGCTTCAAGTGGAGCGAGTACGAGCGAGTGTAGAAAAACTAGCACAAACGCAAGAAATAGCGTTTGGAGATCTCGATAATTTCGAAGTGTTAGGGGCGAATAAAGAAGAGGGAGCATTCTTCTCTCCAATTTTGTTCCGTAATGAGAACCCTTTTACTTCAACAGCTGTTCACGAAATCGAAGCGTTTGGGCCTGTAGCCACAATTATGCCCTACAAAGACATTTCTGACGCAATTGAATTAGCTAAAATGGGCAAAGGCTCTTTGGTTTCATCTATTGTTACCCCAGATCATAAAGAAGCTGTTGAATACGTGGTTGGAGCAGCAAGTATGCACGGCCGTATTTTGGTGTTAAATAAAGAATGTGCGAAAGAAAGCACAGGCCACGGCTCACCCATGCCTCTGCTCACCCACGGTGGGCCAGGAAGGGCCGGAGGAGGAGAAGAAATGGGTGGTAAACGTGGTGTATTACATTACTTACAGCGTACTGCCATACAAGGACACCCAAGTACAATCACAGCAATTACACAACAATTTCAGGTGGGTGCAGCCATGCCGGAAGCGCAGCCACACGTGTTTAGAAAGCACTTTGAAGAATTATCCATCGGGGAAACAGTATTCACACATAAACATACCGTTACTGATGCGGATATAGTGAATTTTGCAAATGTTTCTGGAGACAACTTTTATGCACACATGGACGCAACGTCTTTAGAAGGAACGATTTTTGAGCGCCGAGTTGCTCACGGGTATTTTATTCTTTCTAAGGCCGCAGGGTTGTTTGTTGATCCAAAAAAAGGCCCTGTTTTACTAAATTATGGGATAGAAGAGGCGCGCTTTACCAAACCTGTTTATCCGGGTGCAACTATCGCTGTTCGATTTACAGTGAAAGAAAAGATCGATCAAGAAAAACGATCAGAAGAGGATGTTGCTAAAGGAATTGTGAAGTTCTTAGTGGATGTATATGACGAGACCGGAGAAACAGTTGCTATAGCCACAATACTTACAATGGTTAAGAAGTTGACAGACGCTTAAGACTTTGTCTCTTCTTCTGGGAACTTGCCACCAAACTCAACCTCTAGTTTATTCATGTCGTAATCGGTGTCTTCGTAGTAATTATCAAAGAAAGGCTCTTGAAGTGATCGTAGATTGATGCTTCTTTCGAGTGATAATAATAAAGAAGGTAAAATGATGAGGTTGGTTATGGTTCCCACAAAAATAGTGATCGATACCAAAAGCCCTAACGCTTTGGTACCACCAAATTGCGAGAAGGTGAACATCATGAATCCAAACAATAATACGATAGATGTGTAGACAATACCTAATCCAGTTTCTCTTAGAGAGTGCAAAATAGCAAAACGCGTATCCCAAGCATGAAGTTTAAGCTCACTTCGATATTTTCCCAGAAATAAGATGGCATTGTCCACAGTAATTCCTAATGCAATTCCAAATACAAGTATAGTAGATGGCTTGAGAGGGATTTGTAAATAACCCATCATGCCCGCTGTGAAGAGCAATGGAATGACGTTTGGAATCATAGAGACCACAATAATTCTAAACGATCTAAATAAAAATCCAATCATTAAAGCGATCGAAACCACTGCAAAAACAAGGCTTTGTAACAGGTTTGCAAATAAGTATTTAGTGCCTTCGGTTTGTACTACTTTGACACCTGTGAATACGGCGGTGAGGTACGATTGGTCAATAGCTTTTCGTAGTTGGCTGTTGAATTTACTTTTACCCACATATTTTTTAACTCTCGTTGGGTCTAAGTCAAATGCCATTTGTTTTTGACTATCGCCTTTAGCAAGCAGCGCTGATAAGTTATTGAAAACCGAGCTGTGCTCGTAAATAAGAGTGTCTAACTTACTTTTATCTCCTTTTTCAATAGCAGTATAGAGGCGCTCTAAAACAATCTTGTCCGGGTTGAGAATAGAGTCAACAATCCGTTTTTGTTCATCAAGGGCCGGAGCAACCTTGTCCACACTTAAATCTTTCATTTGCATTCTTATGCGCAAAGTAGTATTTGTTGTATCAACAAGGCTTTTAAGAGTTATGGCACCACCATTTAAACTGCTTAAATCAAGCTTATCGATATATTTTTTAAGGCGTAGCTTGTCCCGATTTGATATAATGGTAAATTTATTTTGATCTCCTCCGTGATAAGCCATGTTAATGGATTTAATCAAGTCCACATATGAAATGCTTTTGGAAAAAAGATCATTTGCTTTGAAGCTTTCCTGAATAGCCTCCACTTTTTTCATGGTGCTCATATTGAAAAGGCGACCTTTTTCTTTATAGTTGATGGTCATTTCGAAAGGAATGGAGCCCCCAAAATTCTTTTCAATAAATTGTAAATCTGTTAGAATGGGGTCGTCAGGAGGTAAATCACTCGTGACATTACCAGTAGAGAAAATTTTGGTCATGCCATAAACACTAAATACGACAAGTAAAACAGAAGAAATGTAAACCCATTTTCGGTGTCTAGTAACAATCTTTACTGAAAGATCTAAAAACCATTTGCTGGATTGTCTTGTTAAATGTTTGAGGTGTCTGGGCTTTGGGTTGCCAAGAATGGAGGTTAAAATGGGTAATATCGTTAAAGATAAAACAAATACCACCATAATGTTCCAACTGGAAATCAGGCCGAATTCAGCCAATTTATCCGAGCTTGTAAAGGTAACAAAGCCAACCGCTGTTGTCACATTGGTTAAAAATGTTACTGACCCAACACGCCTTATCATGATAAATAATGCCCGAATTTTGTTGTCTACCCGAATATATTCTTGGTGAAATCGTGTAAATAGAAAAACGCAATTTGGAACACCAATAACGATTAGTAAAGGCGGAACAAGCGCCATAATAATTGAAAGTGAGTACCCCATTAATGCTATACTGCCAAGCGCCCATATCACTGAGATAAAAACAATAATATTGCTAATTAGCATTATATAAAATGATCTGAAAATCAGATACATGAGAAGTGAAGACGCAATAATAGAAAGCGCCAAGAAGATATACATTTCTGCAACAATGCGTTTGGCTACCACTACACGAATGTGTGGTAAACCAGCGAAATAGACTTTACCAAAGTCTTGCTCATATTGTTGAGCGAGCTCTTCAATTTTTAGAACGACATCTGATTTTTTAGGGTTGGAAAGTACTTTCTCATCAATACCAATCATTAAAAGCGATACATTGCTGGTATCGTTGTAAAGCAACCCACGATATATGGGGTTTTTGCGAATTTCATTTCGAACTTCTAAGACCGATTTATCTCTAAAGGTTGTATCTGAAAAAATGCGATGGATTTCAAACTCGTTTTTTTTGATATTGTTGGTCATTCCAAATAACGTAGCTTCAGAAACCACATTATCAACGCCTTTGAATTTCAAAATTTGGTAACCAAGCGCTCTCCATTTTTTAAGATTTTCTTCTGTGTAGAGCGAGTCTGTTTGTATAGCAATTACTAAAGTTGAACCGTCTTCTCCAAATTGTAATTTGAAGTTTTCGTAGTCCATTTGAATCGGGTCATCTTTAGGTAGCGTATTGCCAACACGGTTGTCAACCTTCAAAGAGGTTACAGCAAAATAGCCAAAAAACACGGTGATTATACCGATAATTGCCAATATGAAAAGGCGATTTCTTAATATAAAACTGGCTACTTTACTCCACATGCGACTAAATGTACAAAAAATTGAGGCGTGAAGTTACGAATAATTGTCTAATCGCCCTTCATTCAAGGCAAAGAGTTCCTGAGCGTTTCCGGTTAAAGGTTTAATTTTAAACCAAGTATTAATGATCTAGGAAGCGCAGATCGATACCCTTGAGGTAAATTGGCAACAATAGATAAATTATTGCCGATATTCTGCACCGTTGTATACACGACCCAAGACTTATTAACTTGCAGATTAGCGGAAAAATCAAAAATCGTAAATGACTGTATGCTATTCACTTGTATATAATTTTGATTTGCAGTTGGTATGACATTGTCGTTTTGACCAGGAGTAGTACGGGTTAATCCAACGCGATTAGCACTCCAAACAGCACTCCACTTTTTGTATGTAAAGCCAATGCTACCGCTTAGCAGGTGAGGTGTTATAAAGGGTATTTGATCCCCGCTATTAATCTGTCCGCTTCCCCAGTCGCCACCACCATTAATGAATGTTTCCGCAAAGGTTGCTTGAGTGTAAGTATAGCTCATTTGAATAGGAAATTGTACGGAGGGTGCTTTAGCCATTTTAAGCAAGTATAAACCACTAAGTTCCAAGCCCTGAACAAGCGCTTTTCCAGCATTAAAAAGTTCGCCTGTCCCCATACCTCCACCAGAAACATTGTCTGAACCAAGCAAGTTGGTATAGTCGCTGCGAAAGACGACTGCTTGCAACTGGGTATTTTTCCGGTTGTTGAGTCGATAACCTAATTCATAGTTGAATGCAGTTTCTGAAATGGCTTGTGTATTGGAACTTGTGTTTGGCATTCCAGGAGGAGAAAACCCTTTATGTAAGCCTAGAAAGAAGGTGTTGTTGGGGTTTAAAGTATAGGTGAGGCTTGCTCCCGGCAACCAAACAATAATTTCGTTAGAGGCCCTAGATAAATTTTTTCCAGTCCTCGCAAAATCTGTTGTGCCAAAATTGTAAAAGTCGAGTATGATAGATTCTCTACGCAGCCCTAAATGTAGTTCTGCTTTTTTGTAATTAAAGCTAAAATTTGCAAATGAGGCAAAACTAAAGGCCTCTCTGATTTGGTTCTCATGGTTGCCTTGCTCTCCTTGCTCTGTTAAAATCATTAATCCGTCAGACATTTGGAATTTGCTCTGTGTTCCATATCGATTTGCTTGGTCTGAATGGAGCCGAATTCCCAGCTCCATTTTGTTAGTGAATGCCGCTGTTTTAAATGTGTAACTAAGGAGTGATTGAACACCTTTATTTGTATAGTTTCTTGAGGCCCCTCTGAAAATCACTTCTCCGTTTGCCTGTCCTGTCATGATTCGATAAGCATCAAGGTTGGTTACATTATCGGCTAAAATTGTATTGATGCTCTTTCCCCCATAGCTGTTTGCGCGGCCCCAATCCCGGAAAGTTTGAGTGAGGTAAGCACTTGTTAATATTTCTAAATCGGCAAAAGGAGAAATGTGATGTTGTAAAACAATATGGTTGTGTGCAAGCTGAAGTTCATCTTTTTGAGTACCCGCATATCTTCTTAGCGGATTTAATTGAAAGTCTTCAAAATTAAGCCCTAAATAGGTTTCGTTTGCACTTTCTTCGGTATGGACTGCCTTAAGTTGTAAATGCTGTTTGATACCTGCAGACTTTTTACTTTGCCATCGAATCTTTCCTAAATAGTCTCTGCGGTCAAAGCCAGTATTTCCGCCTCCATCAAGCTCTTTAAACCCAGTGGCGGCAATACGGTTTACTTCAAATAAATAGCTAAACATTCCTTGAGTTTCTCCAACCCATAGACGTTGTTGATTAAATCCAAAACTTCCATAGCTTGCTTGAGCAAAGGCTTTAAATGTTGAGGGAATTGTTGTTGAAAGCAGATTGATCGCGCCGCCAATTGTATATGGCCCATATTTAATTTGGCTACTGCCCTTGAGGACTTCCAGCCCACTCATCCTTGAAAAAGTTGGAAAATAGTATGCGGCTGGATCAGCATAAGCGGCTGGGGCCATCAAAATGCCATCTTCCATTACTGTAATTTTTGCACTTCTGTTCACAGGGGTTCCGCGCATGCCGATATTTGGTCGCAATCCGAATCCTTCTTCATCTCTCACTTGAATACCTGGCAAAATCCGCAATACTTTATTAATATCCGGTTGATTCAACTTTTGTAATTCTGCTGTGCTAATACGCGCGCTTGAGCCACCTATGGATTTACTTTGGACACCAATAATGGAGACACCTTGGGTTTCAATGGTTCGGAGAGAATCACTAGTTGGGGCGTGTTGAGCAACAAATACAGAGGGGAGTAGAGCAAGAAGGAGAAATCGCTTCATTTTTATTTAGATTAAATTTAAATAACGACGCAAAAGTATAATGAACAAGAACAATTGTAAATACCACATAGTTGGTATTTTGTGCTTACACCAGAAATTTATTAGATAGATTTACAGCGCAAAAAAAACGCAATGACAGAATTAGTTTTGTATGGTTTTCTTACCGGAATAGTCATGAGCATCATGCTCGGCACAGTCTTTTTTGCACTCGTACAAAACAGTATTGATTACGGTTTTCGTATCGGAGTTTTCATATCACTTGGTGTTATTTCCTCTGATATTATATTAATTTCATTAAGTTGGGTCAACGCAGAATTGATACCAGAAGGCAGTAAAACAGAATTCATTGTTCGACTATGTGGTGCTATTTTTTTACTGCTTTATGGGGTATCTAATTTACTTAGGAAAGACAAGGCGGCTTATCCAAAAACAGAGAAAAAGCAGCTGCTGAAGTACATATCGATGGGTTTTCTTCTCAATATACTTAATCCAGGAAATTACATTGGATGGTTGGCAGTTACAACCCAGCTCAAAACGGTTGCTAAGTATAATTTCTCTGAATCTATTCTTTATTTTACCGCAGCGCTCAGCGCTATTTTTATTATGGAGTGTTTGATTGCGAGAGGAGCCTCCTTGTTAAAACCCTACATCACTGAAAAGTTTCTGAAGCTTGTCAATAGGCTCGTTGGCATCTTGTTTATAGGGTTTTCCCTTGCCTTATTCTTCTACTAGAAAGCGAGCAATATTTCCTTTAAGTAGGTAGTTTTCGGCAAAATAGACTAGTTCTTCGAATTCTTTTTTAGACGCCGTGTCATTTTTGAGCAATTGGGAATTTGCTTTGAGCTGGTTGTAGTTTATAAACTGTAAAGACGTGATTTTTCCTTTTTTAATCTTTGCGTAATTATAAAAAAGTTTAGCGCGTATTGCTGTGATACAAACCACTTTATTAATTCTCGCAATGTCAAACTTTAATAATAGTGGTAATTTACACCATTTGTGAATGTCATAAGCCACAAAATCACCTTGTGAATAAACGATGGTAGTTTGTTTTTTTTGTCCTGAAAAAGGATCAATTACCTCTAAAAATTCTATTGGTTGGGCGTTGTGCGGATGACCACCCAGCACCAAATCTATTCCCGTAAGCCGACAAATTTCGTGCATGTTGTCTATGATCGTTTGCGATGGAAATGGCTGGTATGCACAGCCCATATGCAGAAAAACTACCAGAAATTCAGCTCCTCTTTGCCGTGCTAATTGGGCTTGGCGAACAATCAAAGACAAATCCGGGGCCTCTTCGTTTAAATTCAGGTGGTTGGCCAAATATCCTTTTCCGTCAGGGCATACCAATGCATTCAGTGAAAAAGTATAAGACAAAAAAGCAATACGGATTCCATTTTTTTCTACAATTGGAAAAGCATCTTGCTCTTCTTCAGATCTGGCGGTACCAACGTGTTTTATTCCTTTTTGGTCTAAAAATTCAATGGTTTTGAGCACGCCATCTTCTCCTTGATCCAAAGAGTGATTGTTGGCAGTTGAGAGCAGATCAAAACCTTTATACTTCCCAAACCCAGAGAATACATCGAACATGTTTTTGTTGGCATTGAAATACATGTTATTGAGCATTACTTCCGGTACAAATGATGCGGGTTTATTAGGGTTTAATGGCGTTTCAAGATTGGCAACAACGAGGTCGGCATCAAAAAAAAAGTCCCCGCAGTCATTCCAAAGGTCAGTGCATTGGTTTGGCGTAATGCAATGGTATGGCATTAGGTCTCCACCTGCACTTAAGGTCAATTTTTCATCAATAGCATCTGTTTGAATTGGATTAAATTTTGCTGCTTGACTTTGAAAATATTCTTCTAACCCGCTTCCCTTATCTCCTTTTAGCATTGCGCGGAAATAATATTTGTAGCCAAAATAGAGCTGTTGCTTTAAATTCATTTTGCGCGGATCTTCATGATGTCCCGCAAGTGGATAAATTCCATTTTTTGCACTAAATAAATTCCGGATAATGTATAGAAAGCGAATAACCCCAACTAGTAATTTTCCTTTCAATGTGATCGGTCGTACCGGGTTGTATTGATTATCAAAAAAAGAGGGGTGCATCATGAATTAGAATATTAAAGTAAAGTTCAACATTTTAAGACAAATTGTTATTATTGTATAGATTACCAAAACGCTTTTCTAATGCCGCAACTTTCATTAACTACTCCCGCACTATTATTTTCTTCTATATCATTAATCATGTTGGCATACACAAACAGGTTCTTGGCTTATGCCAGTGTCATTCGTGCGCTGCATGCACAATATAAACAAAGTAATGACCGTGTGCTCGAGGAACAAATTAAAAATTTAAGAAAACGCTTATACCTAACACGATCTATGCAAATATTTGGTATCACAAGTTTGTTGCTTTGTGTACTGAGTATGTTTTTAATCTATGTGGCGTTTGAAAATGTGGCGCTTTGGGTATTTGGAGCGGCATTACTTTCCCTAATAATATCCTTGTCCTTATTGATTTGGGAAATTCAAATTTCAGTCCGAGCACTTGAATATCACTTAAATGATTTGGAGGAGAAAAAAAGATAAGTCGGGATGACAGGACTTGAACCTGCGACTTCTCGCCCCCCAGACGAGTACTCTACCAACTGAGCTACATCCCGATAAAATAAGCATAAA
>JAURNL010000011.1 GCA_030830205.1 Crocinitomicaceae bacterium
AGATCGATTCATTAATCCAATTGATATTGGTATCGCATTTATGCAGGCATGTCGGCAATACGTATTAGAAAATGTTCCTCAAGATGTACCACAAGTACTGACTTTTGGAAGATTCGAAGCATTGGGAAGTACGAATGTAGTCAGTTCTGAGGCGTTCATACAAGGGACTTTTCGAACCATGGATGAAAATTGGAGAGCAGAGGTTAAGGAAATGATCAAGGCTAAAGCAAAAGCTATTGCGTCGGAATTTGGAGCCAACATTTCTGTAAGAATAGGTGATGGATACCCGTTCTTAAACAACAATCCTGTGCTCACGCGCAAAGTAAAAGATATCTTATCAAGCACCATAGGCGCTAGTCATATAGAAAATTTAGGACTGCGAATGACGGCAGAGGATTTTGCGTTTTATAGCCATCATAAGCCAGTATGTTTTTTCAGACTGGGTACAGGATTTGCGGACCGCCAACTGAATCCTGCTGTTCATCATCCGCAGTTTGACATAGATGAAAAGGCACTTGAGGTAGGTGTTCGGTGTATGTTTGCGATTGCGATGTCATGAAAAAAATAGGCTTTCTTTTTTTGATTCTACTCGTTTTTGCCTGTTCGAAGTTTAAAAATCATTCGAAATTACTGCAGGGTCATTGGGAGCTAAAGGTTGTTCGAATTGAAGATGGTGAAGGCTTTCTTTTTTATGACAGTTTAGCGAGTGGTTATTTGACTTTCCAAGATTCTAACGTATCGGGAAGAGCGGATTATGCATATTCATATTTCAGTCAGTTCCAGGTAAGTGATTCGGTCCTTTTTGATCAAACACCATTCTTTTTAAGTGCTGATGGACAATTCATACAGATTGTTCGTCCTACAGATACGCTGCAGGGCAAAATAATCATGTTAACTAAAAAACAGTTGACCTTTGAGTACTACGATTTTTTACAGTATCGGCTGAAGCGATTCAGTTTATCAAGGCCTTAACTAGCAATCAGAGGAATCCCAGCTCAAGCTTGGCTTCTTCACTCATCATGTCTTTGTCCCAAGGTGGATCAAATACGATATTGACTTTGGCACTCGTTACACCATCTACGCTCGCAACTTTATCTTCAACCTCTTTGGGTAAAGATTCTGCTACAGGACAATTGGGTGAAGTAAGGGTCATGTCAATGAAAACATGGTTATCAGCTTCTATTTTGACTTCGTAAATGAGACCGAGCTCAAAGATGTCAACTGGAATTTCAGGATCGTAAATAGTTTTGAGCATCTCAACGATGCGGTCTTCTAATTCATTCATTTGGCAAGACTTTGAAGTGCTTCGGTTTTCATGCGTTTTACCATACTTAATAAGCCGTTTGCTCTGGTGGGTGAGAGATGTTCAGCGAGCCCAATTTGATTAATGAAGAAAAGTTCGGCTTGAAGAATATCGGCAGGACTCTCGTTGTTGTAAACCTGTATGAGTAAACCAATGATGCCCTTGGTTATGATTGCATCGGAATCAGCACTAAAATGCATTTTCCCTTCTTTAATTTCTGTAGCTAGCCAAACGTTTGACTGGCAGCCTTCGATAAGTCGATCTTTGGTTTTAAGTTCAGGTGCAAGGGTTGGCACGCTTTTACCAAGTTCGATGATGTATTCGTATTTATCCATCCAGTCGTCATAGATGGCAAATTCGTCAATGATTTCTTGTTGCTTTTCTTGGATACTCATGCACCTAAAATTTGAATGCTGCGCTCAAGTGCGGCAATGAAAATATCAATTTCTTCTTTTGTATTGTAGAATGCAAACGAGGCGCGAACTGTTCCTGGAATTTGATAGAAGTCCATGAGGGGTTGAGTGCAGTGATGACCTGTGCGTACTGCAATGCCTTGTTTGTCGAGTAGTGTGCCGATGTCAAAAGGGTGCATTCCATCTATTGTAAACGAAACCACACTCGTTTTGTTCTTGGCTTCGCCAATGATATGCAATCCTTCAAATGTGTCGAGTATTCCCTGGGCGTATTGGGTGAGTTCAAGCTCGTGAGCTGCTGCAGCATGCATGTCAATGCCTTTCAAAAATGAAATAGCACTTCCTAGCCCAATCGCACCCGCAATATGGGGAGTGCCTGCTTCAAACTTAAGAGGTAAAGTATTGTAGGTCGTACGTTCAAAAGTTACTTTAGAGATCATATCGCCACCACCTTGATAAGGAGGCATGCTGTCTAGGAGATCTTCTTTGCCATAGAGTACTCCAATACCTGTTGGCCCAAAAACTTTATGGCCAGAAAAAGTATAAAAATCGCAATTGAGGTCTTTGACGTCAATTTGAAGGTGCTGAATGCTTTGGGCCCCGTCAAGTAAAACTTTTGCGCCTACTTGATGGGCTTTTTTGATGAGCTCTTTCACTGGATTGATGGTGCCCAGGGTATTTGAGATATGCGTGATAGCTAATAATTTAGTGCGCTCAGAGAGCATTTGATCATATGCATCCAGGTCTAATTCACCACTCTTGCTGATTGGAATTACGCGCAAGTGGCAACCTTTGCGTTCGCACAATAATTGCCAAGGAACAATATTGGAATGGTGTTCCATGGCAGAAATCAAAATTTCATCTCCTGGCTTTAAGCGCTCTCCAAATGAAAAAGCAACTAGATTGATACTGTCTGTGGTACCTTTAGTAAAGATGATTTCCTGAGGACCTTTTGCACCGATATAATGCTGTATTGTTTTGCGTGCTTCTTCATATGCAGAAGTAGCTTGTTGGCTGAGGTAATGAACGCCTCGGTGTATATTTGCGTTTTCTAAGGCATAATATTGGGCAAGGGTGTCAAGTACAATTTGTGGTTTTTGTGAGGTGGCACCGTTGTCAAAATAAATCAATTGTTTTCCGTATACTTTTTGTCGCAAGGCAGGGAAAAGTTCGCGGATAGCTGCAACAGAAAACGGTTGAGGAGTCATACTTTTGTGTTTTGGTACAAAAGTACAGCTTTTGACTATTTTGAATGGTTCTAAAGAAGCAAAATAAAAGATTTATTTTTCAAGGTACTTCAAGTTTACTTTGCTTTGAGTTCAATAAAGGGAATCATTATTTCTTCTAACGATATTCCACCATGTTGAAAGGTCTGCCCATAATAGTTCACAAAATGGTTATAGTTGTTTGGGTAGACAAAAAAGTCTTGTTCTCTTGCAAAGACAAATTCTGCTGACATTTTAAGTTTTGGCAATTGCGCCTCTTGCGGATGCTTCACTACAAATACATCTTTAGCATCATAGCTTAGGCCTCTACCAGCTTTGTAGCGCAAGTTGGTGTTTGTATTTCGCTCGCCTACAATGCGTACAGGTTTAGTTACTTTGATGGTACCGTGATCTGTAGTAATAATAAGTTTGTGTCCGGCGTCTGCAATTTTTTTAAGTATGTCTAATAGAGGAGAGTGCTCAAGCCAACTTGTAGTGATGGAGCGATACGCAGCTTCATTGTCCGCTAATTCGCGAATAACTTCCATTTCCGTACGTGCATGTGAGAGCATATCCACAAAATTATAGACGATAAAGTTAACGTCGTTGTCTTTCCATTGGTGGAACTGATCCCCTAATTTTTTACCGGCCTCTACATTTGTAATTTTGTTATACGACCACTTTACGTTTTTGCCTAATCGCTTGAGTTGTGCTTCTAAAAAATCCTTTTCATGCATATTTTTACCTCCTTCGTCGTCTTCGTTTTTCCAAAGAGTTGGAAAACGACGTTCTATTTCAGCTGGGAGAAGTCCTGCAAAAAAAGCATTTCTTGCATAATGTGTGGCGGTTGGTAAAATGGAAAAAACAATGTCTTCCTTTTCTTTTTGAAAATATCGACCTACAATGCCTTCTATGGTTTTCCATTGATCGAAGCGCAGATTGTCAATGACTAAAACGGCCAATTTTTCTTTTCCAATGAGTGGGGCAATGCGATCTTTAATCAGTGTGTGGATCATGGTTGGTGCATCTGGATCACCATTTGTCCAGTCCAGGTAATTGTCTTCGACGAAATCACAAAAAAGTTTATTGGCTTCTTTTTTCTGCATTTCGAAGATTTCACGCATACCTGTATCTTCAATATTATCGAGTTGAAGCTCCCAAAAAACGAGTTTGGTATAGAGTTCTTTCCATTCGGTGACATCAAGTCGTCCACTCAGTTGCATTCCTAATTGGCGAAATTCTTGCTGGTAACTTGAATTGGTTTTTTGGCTGATCAGTTTGCTGTGATCTAAGTTTTTTTTGATACTTAGTAAAATTTGATTCGGATTCACGGGCTTGATGAGGTAGTCGGCTATTTTCGAACCAATCGCTTCTTCCATGATGTGCTCTTCCTCACTTTTGGTAATCATCACTACTGGAACCAGCGCCTTTTGCTCTTTGATTTGAGCTAAGGTTTCAAGACCGCTTAGTCCGGGCATGTTTTCATCTAAAAAGATGATGTCAAAATGTTGGGCCAAGGCCTTTTCAATAGCGTCTTGACCGTTTGTTGCTGTTTCTACGTCGTATCCTTTTGCCTCTAAAAAGAGGACATGTGGCTTGAGTAATTCGATTTCGTCGTCGGCCCAAAGAATTTTACCTTGCATATTTGTTATTTTTAATAGCTTTGATTGAATTTTTAAAGTTAGCAACTTGCCAGCGAACACAGCCCCCAACAACAAGAAGAAAATTATTAACGACCCAGTGTATGGTTTTATTTCCTTGCCGCACGAAATAATTTTCGATATCCTTGAGCATCCGTACCTCCAACGGCTACGTCGTATTCAGCAATTAGGACTCAGCCATTTGGTTTATCCTGGTGCCAATCATACGCGCTTCCATCATGTTTTGGGAGCGATGCATTTGATGAGTCAGGCAGTAGCAAGCATCCGCCGAAAAGGACACTCAATTAGCGAAGAGGAGGAACGTGCAGTCTGTTTAGCCATCTTACTCCATGATATCGGACATGGTCCATTTAGCCATGCCCTTGAATACGATATAGTCTGTGGCGTGAGTCACGAACAAATTTCGGCTTACTTCATTGCGGAACTCTCCGTAGAGTATGGCGAGGATTTGGCCTTAGCGCTTGTTATCTTTAAAAACGAATACCATCGTCCTTTTTTGCATCAGTTAGTTTCGAGCCAACTTGATATGGACCGACTTGATTACCTGAACCGCGATAGTTTCTACTCAGGGGTTTCTGAAGGCGTTATTGGTAGTGAACGTCTAATAGAAATGCTTAATGTTCATGACGGAAATTTAGTGCTTGAGGAAAAAGGCATCTATTCTGTTGAAAAATTTATTGTAGCACGCCGCTTGATGTACTGGCAAGTTTATTTGCATAAAACAGTAGTGGCAGCAGAATTTATGCTCATTCACGCCCTGCGACGCGCCAAAGAATTGGTTAAAGGAGGTATGCCACTTTTTGCTAGCCCATCCTTAAATTTCTTTCTTTCACAAGATATTGGAACAACTCATTTTGAACAAGACCCAATGGTTCTGACTCATTTTGCCCGCCTAGATGATTACGATATTTGGGGTGCCATCAAGGTGTGGCAATTTGCACCTGATTATATACTTGCGACCTTATGCTCTGGCTTAGTAAATCGTCAGTTGTTTAAAATTGAGATTTCTCAAACACCTTTTAGCCCAGAGCAGATTTCAAAAGTACAGCAACGTGTCCGCGAAGAGCATCAGTTAGCTGAACAAGATTTGCCGTACTTCATTTTTTCTGATATTTTGAGTAATAAAGCATATAATGAGCAAAAACAAAATATCAATATGTTACGGAAAAATGGTGAAATTATTGAATTATCTCAGGCCTCCGATAACCTGAATATTTCTGCATTATCTACCCCAGTAGAGAAGTACTTTTTGTGCTACCCGCGCTAATACTTTCCGATTAATAGTTTGATGACTTATTGTTCGGTTTTCTTAGCGAGTTCCCAGTATAGGTCAAGTTTTTCCAATGTTTGGTCTTGAGCAAGCAGTTTATCTTGGGCTAATAAATGCTCCATTTTCTGGAAGCGCTTGATGAATTTTTGATTGGTCTTAGCTAGTGCATTTTCAGGCGATATTTTCAGAAATCGAGCGTAATTAACTAACGAGAAAAGGACGTCTCCAAATTCGGCTTCTACTTCGGTACTATTTTGGTCGATTTCAGTCTTTAATTCAGCAAGTTCCTCTTGAACTTTAGCCCAGACGTCTTCAGACTTTTCAAATTCAAAACCAATACCCTTGACTTTTTCTTGAATACGCGTTGCTTTGACTAATGCGGGAAGGGAGGAAGGGACCCCTTCCAAAACTGATTTTTTACCTTCTTTGAGTTTGAGTTTTTCCCAATTGGCTTTTACCGTCTCTTCGTCATCTGCACTCACATCCCCATAGATGTGAGGGTGACGATATACCAATTTGTCGCAAATTTTGTTGAGCACACTTGTAACATCAAATAAGCCTTTTTCGCTACCGATCTTACTGTAAAAAACCAGGTGAAGAAATAAATCGCCCAGTTCGCCTTCTAAACTCGTGTAATCTTGGTCAGTTATGGCATCTGCCATTTCATAAGTTTCTTCAATGGTGAGCTGACGTAGGGTTTCAAAAGTTTGTTTTTGATCCCAGGGGCATTGTTCACGGAGTTCATCCATGATTTTCAGTAATCGGGAAAAGGCAAGTAAACGTGGGTCCATAGTACAAAGTTAGCAGTTGAAACGAGCTTTTAGTTAAATTTGGACATGCGTCTGTTCTTCTTTTTATTTGCTTTTTTGTTTTGGAGCATTCATTCTGTTGCTCAGTCAGGTTTTGAGTACCGTCAAAAAGTTGGCTTTTTAATGGCGCATCGCGGCCTTATGGCTCATTTGCCGCAAGCACCTGCCATGGCAAGTGAATTTTCTTACATTCACCGGACAAGCCACTCCAAGCAGTGGCATGAAGACTATCGTCAGCCTCTCGTCGGAGGCACCATTTTTTTAGGTTCAGTAGGCAATAATGAAATTTTAGGGCGTTTTGTGGGGCTTTATGGATTTGTTGAATTGCCTTTTGTGAAGTATAAAAGATATCGCCTAGACTTTAAATTTTCTACGGGATTTGGTTACACTAACAGGCCATTTGACCCAATTCTCAATCCTGAAAATGTAGCCATCGGTTCTAGAGTGAACGCGCTCATGTGCTTTGCTTTGAAACAAAGTTGGAGATGGAAAAATACAGGGTTCACCATGGGAATCGACATGACACATTTTTCAAATGCAAGTTACCAGATGCCTAATCTTGGTATCAACGTGCCCTTTCTTTCGTTAGGTGTTCAGCAGTTTTTTCAACAGAACGCTACAGCGCATAAGGCTAGAGAACTTCAACGTCCTCATATTGATTTAGGACTAACCGCAATAGCCTCTGCAAAAGAAATGCGCCCGGTGGGTGTTGGTCGTTTTCCAGTATATGCTGGTAATGTTTTTGTTAGAAAATATTTTGGTCCTAAAGGCGGGATAGAAGCTTCATTGGATGTGATATATAAAACAGGCTTGCGGTCTCATCCAAGTTATCCTGACGCTGCACCACTAGATCCACTTCAATTTGGTTTGTTCATAGGCTACGTACAACCTTTTGATCGCTTACATTTCATATATGGTACGGGGATATACTTACGCGATATTTTACACCCTGACGAGTCGGTTTATTTACGTTTGGGAAGCCGGTATGCGCTAGCTCAAAACATGGATATTTTGATGACGCTTAAAACACATTATGCCAAAGCTGACTACATGGAATTTGGTTTAGCCTATCATTTTTGACATGCATTGGTTGATTAAAATAGCTCTTTTCTCATTGGTTTTCTCTTGTCAGAAAGCTTCTGAACGCAGTTGTTGGAAAGTTTCTGGATCCGTAGCGCAAACAAAATTGCCGCTTACCTCATTTAGTTACCTACACGTTCACCCACACTTGGAAGTTACCCTCGTTCAAGACTCTGTCAATTATGTAGCTTATGATGCTGGAAATAACCTTCTTCCATTCATTTCAGCCAAAATTGAAAAGGATACCTTACAACTCCAAAATAATAATCGCTGTAGATTTTTTAGATACCGAAGTGGAGATGTGAAAGTTGTGGTGCATTATAAATCACTCAAGGAATTGCACCTCGATAATAGTGAGCTAGTTACCAACGCTAATCAATGGTCTGAAGACGAAGTGCTTATTTTTCTCAAGGAAGGCGTAGGTAAGGTGAAATTAGACTTAGGCGTTCAAAAAGTAACGGTGCGCAACAATTATGGCTGGCAGACCTTACAACTTAGTGGCGCTGTTGGTTCTCTTTTTGTTGATCTAGATGGTTCTGCAGCAATACAAGCATCAACTTTAGTTGTGCAAGATTCTATTTCATTTCGCAGTGCCTCACCACTTGCTAGTTGGATCCGAGTAAATGATATCAAACTCAAAGCTCAATTGTATAGCACTGGCGACCTTTTTTACAGTGGATTGTTTTCCAGTCTATTGAAAACGGAATATAGCACGGGGAGAGTACTTCCAAAGTAAAGAGGCGAATATCCCTGTTGAACGCTGGTTTTTGCGCTTGAAATTTTAGTACTTTTGAAACTAAACTCATCGCATGAAAATCCTCTCATTTAACGTCAACGGTATACGCGCTGTTGTTGGCAAAAACTTTATTGCTGACATGCAAGCACAAGCTCCAGATATCATCTGTTTGCAAGAAACCAAAGCTACGCCAGAACAAGTTACAGAGGCTGTTTCACCACTCGCTGATTACCAAGTTTTTGCTAATTCTGCAGATAGAAAAGGATATTCAGGTACAGCAATTCTCACAAAAATAACACCGATTAAAGTTACCTACGATATTGGAATCCCGGAGCACGATACTGAAGGGCGTGTGATTTGCGCAGAGTTCTCGAATTTTTATCTAGTGACTGTTTATGTGCCTAATTCAGGAAGTGAACTTTTGCGATTGGATTATCGTCAAACCTGGGATGCCGCTTTTTTAATTTACCTTAAGAATTTAGAAAAAAGCAAGCCCGTTATGGTATGCGGTGATTTCAATGTGGCTCATCGAGCCATAGACTTAGCTCGTCCAAAAGAAAATTATAATAAAGCTGCAGGTTACATGCAGGAAGAAATCAATGGGATGGATGCTTTTGTTGAATCCGACTTAATAGATAGTTTTAGAGCCTTTCATCCACAAGAAGTGAAGTACTCTTGGTGGAGCTATAGAGCGGGAGCACGCGAGAAAAATGTGGGCTGGCGTATTGATTATTTTCTGATCAGCAAAGCGTTGTTACCTCATGTCCAAGACGCTTTTATTCTCAATGAAGTTTTTGGTTCTGATCATTGCCCTGTAGGAGTGATTATCGATTAATTTTGCCCATGCAACACCTCAAAGACACATTTAAACACAAGGGACGCCGTCGTCAGCTTATTGAAGAACTAGCGCAAATGGGTATACAAGATCAGCGTATCTTATCTGCTTTTGACGCCATACCTCGCCACTTTTTTCTAGATCTTGCTTTTGATGATCAAGCCTATACAAATATGGCTTTTCAAATTGGTTCAGGTCAAACTATTTCACATCCCTATACGGTTGCTTTTCAGACTGAACTTTTAAAGCTAGAAAAAGGCATGAAGGTGCTAGAAATCGGAACCGGTTCTGGTTTTCAAACCTGTATTTTGTGTCAAATGGGGGCTAGGGTTTATTCCATTGAACGTCACCAGCCATTGCATGCTAAAGCCAAACAAATTCTCACGTTTTTTAATTTGAATGCCAATTTGTCTTTTGGTGATGGATACAAAGGCAATCGTGTTTATGCGCCATATGATCGTATTCTTGTGACCTGTGGAGCCCCGGAAATCCCCAACGTTTTATTTGAGCAACTAAAGGTCGGGGGGCTTATGGTGATACCAGTTGGTGAGGGTGCAGAACAGAAAATGCTCTGTATCCATAAAACAAGCCAAACGGATTATAGCACAGAAGAATTTGGTACTTTTAAATTCGTTCCCATGTTAGAACGCACTGTTAAATAAGAATATGCAAGTTTTACTCATTGATGACGAACGCGCCATTCGAAGAGCGCTTAGAGAAATTTTAGAATTTGAAGGTTGTGTAGTAGAGGAGGCTGAAAATGGTGCCCAGGCACTAGATAAACTCAATTCACATCAATTCGATCTGATTTTCTCCGATATTAAAATGCCTCAAATGGATGGTCTAGAGCTCCTCGACCGAGTTTTGGAATTGGGTATTGATGTGCCTGTTATCATGATCTCCGGACATGGCACCTTAGAGACAGCTGTAGGCGCCATTAAGAAGGGTGCTTTTGATTTCATTGAAAAACCGCTAGACCTCAATCGCATACTTGTCCTATTGCGTCAAGTGAAAGATCGAAATTTGCTAGTGCAAGAGACCAAGGTACTCAAGCAGGTCGTCAAAAAAATTAAAGGATCAGCCATTATCGGCGACAGTACAGCAATATGTGCGATTAAAACAATGATAGAGAAGGTTGCACCCTCTGAGGCTAGAGTGCTAATCACTGGTGGCAACGGTACCGGAAAGGAATTGGTTGCACGTTCCTTACATGAGCTCTCCAATCGCAGTAAAATGCCTTTTATTGAGGTTAACTGTGCTGCTATTCCAGCAGAGCTTATCGAAAGCGAACTTTTTGGGCATGAAAAAGGCGCTTTTACATCTGCGGTCAAAGACCGTAAAGGAAAATTTGAACTAGCCTCTGGAGGTACACTATTTTTAGATGAAATTGGCGATATGTCGCTCACTGCCCAGGCAAAAGTACTTCGTGCGCTTCAAGAAAATGTGATCTCGCGAGTGGGTGGTGAAAAAGACCTCAAAGTAGATTGTAGGGTAGTGGCTGCCACCAACAAAGACCTCCGCGAAGAAATCAAAGCTGGTCGTTTTCGGGAAGATCTCTATCATCGATTGGCGGTCATTTTAATTCATGTACCATCGCTCAATGAGCGCCGATCAGACATTCCTCAACTCGTTTCACATTTTATTAAACTAATTTGTCAAGAACATGGAATTCTTGAAAAATCAATTGATCCAGCAGCAGTTGAAGCGCTGAGCCAACTCAATTGGACAGGTAATATTCGTGAATTGCGCAACATCATAGAACGACTTATTATACTGTCTGACCAGTGTATCATGGCTGCAGATGTAAATCGCTATGCCAACCC
This sequence comes from Crocinitomicaceae bacterium, assembly GCA_030830205.1. Taxonomy (GTDB): domain Bacteria; phylum Bacteroidota; class Bacteroidia; order Flavobacteriales_D; family Crocinitomicaceae; genus UBA952. Next base: position 11,136 of record JAURNL010000011.1, read on the forward strand.
AAGTCATTAATTCGTAAATTCATCCCAAATTAATTGCATGAAACTGTCGTTTAAAACATTATTGCCACATCTGTTTGCTTTGGTACTTTTTATTGTACTTCCATCTATTTATTTCGCACCACTTTATGATGGTTACTCCTTGAAGCAAAATGATATCCGTCAATTTCAAGGGATGTCCAAGGAAATTTTTGATTATCGCCTAACTCACGATAACCAACAATCCTACTGGACGAATGCCATGTTTGCTGGAATGCCTTCTTACCAAATATCTGTAGAGCAGCATGCCAATTTACTCACCAAAGTAGACCAACTCATTAAACTAGGATTACCTCGGCCAGTTGGGATATTATTTATTTCCATGCTCGGTTTTTACATCTTAGGTCTTTGCTTGCGCATCAATCCTTGGCTAGCCATGATCGGAGCCATTGGTTATGGCTTCTCAACAATCAATATTTTATATTTAGGGGCTGGACATATGTCCAAAGTGAATGCTATTGCCTACATCGCGCCAGCCTTAGGAGGCCTCTTACTTACCTTTCGGGGTAAGTGGTGGTTAGGTTCTGCTGTTTTTGCCCTTTTCTTGGGCTTGAATATTACTGCCAACCATCTCCAAATGACTTACTACCTCGCCTTTATTTTGGGTGCGGTTGGGGTTGCTGAAGTACTTCGCTTGTTGTTGGCTAAAGATTACAAGCCACTGTTGCTGAGCATTTCAGGGCTTGTTTTGGCTACAATTTTGGCAATCGTCGCCAATGCAGGTTTGCTTTTCAGTACGCAAGAATACAGCAAATTCACAACAAGAGGTACTTCAGAACTTACTATTAAGCCCAAAGATGGTGGTTCTCAGGCCAAAGAAGGTCTGAATAAAGATTATATTTTGGAATATAATTATGGTAAACGAGAATTATTGTCTCTTTATGCGCCCAATGCTAAAGGAGGTAAAGGTGATCTCATTGCCAATGATCCAAACGCACTTAACGATACAGACCCTACATATGCCGAGCAAGTGGGGCAAATGAATCATTATTGGGGTGGTCAGCGCATGAGTGGTGGCGCCTTCTATTTTGGTGTTGTTATGCTCGTTTTCTTCATTCTTGGTCTTCTCTTTGTCAAAGACGTGTTGCGATGGCCTTTCTTAGTTTTGAGCATACTCGTTCTCTTTTTGGCTTCTAATCAAATGAATGCCATTAATGATTTCTTCATCCACCAATTCCCCATGTACAACAAATTCCGCGATTCTAAAATGCTATTGGTATTGTGGCAAGTGATGGTGCCGACTATGGGCTTACTTTTCTTGGATAGACTTGTGCGCAACGAAGGATTATTGGGTACTAAAAAATATTGGTACGGAGCATTGGGAGGCTTAGTCTTTATTGCACTTTTACTTGTGCTTAGCCCGAGCTTATCTGGTAATTTCATGACCACAGAAGAACTTAAACAATTTGCAGATGCTACCAAGCAGGCAAAGGATGTGAGTCAGACCTCTTTTTATCAAGGAATGCGACAAGCGCTAATTGACACGCGAATAAATATATATAAAGCTGATATGCAACGCTCCTTATTTTTGGTGCTCTTGGCAATAGGGGTTGTTATATTATTCTTGCGTACAAAGCTGAATCGCATGGTAATTATTGCCATCACTGGTGTTTTGGTACTGGCTGATCAAATGAGTGTTGCCAAGCGCTACCTCAATAATGATGATAGCACAGGATCATATGAAGCCTACCAGACGCTAGATGAAGCGAGTTTGCCCTATGCAGTATCACAGGCTGATATCAGTATTTTAAAACGAGAAAAACCGAATGCTCAACTAGCTCAAAAGTTAGTAAGTGCTTATGCTGATTTCGATTATTACAAAAATCTAACTGATCAAGCAACACGAGATGCTTATGCCGCTTTTGGGGCGCTCAATTTATCAAGTAACTATCGTGTGCTCAACCTAAATGGAACCATGGCCGAAACCAATACCAGTTTCTTTCATAAAAGTTTAGGTGGCTATCATGGTGCTAAATTGAAGCGCTACCAGGAATTTGTAGATTTTCATTTTCCTTCTGCGGTGCAAGCCTTAAGCTCGGCTGTAAATTCAGCCAAAAATGAAAAATTCAGAACGATTGCGCTCAATGCTGAAATCAGTCAAGAACAAGCTCAACAAATTTTTGACACGCTGAGCATTTCAACAATTGAACTTGGAGCCGATGCCGAATATTTGAATATGCTCAATACCAAGTACATCATACTTAAACCAAATCAGCCTGCACTCCTCAATACCAATGCTAATGGACCAGCTTGGTTTGTTGAAGATATCAAAATTGTGAAAAATGCGAATGATGAAATTTTAGCGTCTGGTTCAAAAGCAATGTTGGATAGCAAGAAACAAGCAGTTGTGCATCAAGATTTCAAGGAGCAGCTGATGGGTCTTGGTCAAGATTCAACGGCTTCCATCCAAATGCTCAGTTATGATCCTTCAGAACTTCGCTACTTATCTAATTCCAAAGCCAAGCAATTGGCTGTATTTTCCGAGATGTACTACCCAGCAGGATGGAATTGTTACATAGATGGCCGAAAACCTGTGGCGAACCTCCGCGTAAATTATTTGCTGCGCGGTGTCGTGGTTCCAGCTGGCAAGCATACGATTACATGGAAGTTTGAACCCCTCAGTGTGCAGTCTGGTAATACTTTTGCAACCTTAGGTTCAGGTTTACTTTTACTTGGATTTGTAGTTGCGCTTTGGTTTACTTATAAGCGCGAAGTTCGTCAAGAGCCCGAACCCCAAAAGTAGTATTGTGCCAAGCGCGCTTGAGTTGCTTTTGGTCAAAAAGCAAATAACTCGGAAAAACACCTTCGGCAGCTAGCATCCAACGTGTAGCATCGATACCACTCTTTATGGCAATACGCGTATTTAACTTTTTTCTAAAAATTTCTACCGATTCAGGATCCTCTGAAACGAAATAATATACAATACTTAATTTTTTATTTTGCTCGGCTAGTCTATTCATTACCGCTGTTGTTTGTGCGCAGTAAGGGCAGCCTGGTAATACAACCACACCAAGTGTTGTTTTGGATGGAAGCCCTTCGGGTAATATTTTTGGAAAATAGGCTGTATTCAATAGATCCGGCTGATAAATCGGGTAAAAGAAAAAATACATGCCAAATGGTAAACCAAGGGCAATGGGCAACACCAACAGTTTGAGCCATTTTTTCATTGTAAATCTCATCAGCAATCGAAATAGAATTACACCAAAAATCAGGCAGACGAAATAGGGTATAAACTTGGCAAGGGTCCAGGTAAGGCCTAAGTTGAGCAAGAAGTCTTCAAAAAGGTTTGTTGTCATTTATTCTAAACATAGCTTGGTTAACAGTTGGTGCATTTGTCCAGCTAACTGCTGACGCGAATAGGGAAGCAAGGTTTCTTTTCGACGAGGTTTTACTTGGCACAATTCCAACACTTGTAACCAGGGTACTGGGGTGTTGAAATCTATCATCAGGGTGCCTTCTTGTTCGTTTAAGATGAAGGCGGCATCTCCGTCTGAAGGTCCTATGGCAAGAATAGGTTGCTCGCTTGCTAAATATTCAAATACTTTTCCAGTAACAATTCCCTTCTGGCTTTTTACGTTATTGAGTGGTAGCAGCAATAAACTACATGATGCAAGTTCTTCAATGACTTGTTGATGAGGTACGAATTGTTCGAAATGGGTAAAGGAAATGAGTTGATTTATTTCCAAATCCTTGGTAACACTAGCGTCAATGGCACCAATTAATTTAATGCTCAATTTATTGGCAAATTCAGGGTTTTCCTTTACAAAGAGACCTAAACTATGCCAAAGTGCACTTGGATTACGGTCTTTATTGATAGATCCAGTGTGTAAAATTGTAAAACGGGGGTCTGGTTTTTGCTCAAAATCAATAAAGTCAGATGGTGCAAATCCGTTAGAAATAAGATGAACAGGTCGCTTTGCTAATGCTTCCATTTGTTTTTGCATGTCTCTACTTACTACAACAAGTTCATCTGCTTCTCTGAAAATGCTGTTTTCAAGACGCTTATGTAAGCCAAGGCCGTATTTGGTTAGCGGGAGCTGCTCAAACCAATCGATTTGTGTCCAGGGATCGCGAAAATCGGCAATCCATGGAGTATGGGTACGGCGCTTTAAGGCGCGAGCAATGAGGTGTAAGGAGTGTGGTGGACCTGTAGAAATGATAGCTGCCACCGGATTCTCTTTTAAATAACGCCTCAAGAAAATGGAAGAAGGTAAAATCCAGGCCATTTTGGCATCTGGAATAAAAATATTTGCGCGCAACCACATAGCGCTTTTTTGCAGCCATGATTGTTTCGACTTTGCGTTCTCTTGTAGAAAGCCCGTATGCATTTGCTTTCCTCTTTTACCACTGAGATGCTTATAGGCATTGGTAGGTTCCCAAATTTTACGTTTGAGTACAGTAGTTTTTGGGCCTATCAAATCACCGAGCTTTTCGTCTTGAACAGGCGCTTCAGGATTGAGGGGTGTGTAGATAATAGGTTCCCATCCGAGCTCTTCTAAATATCGGCTAAAGTGTAACCATCGCTGAACGCCGGTACCACCGCTAGGCGGCCAATAGTAGCTAAGGATGAGTATTTTCTTATTGACCACTCACGTTCTTTTGTAGTACTTGAAGTGCGGCAGAAAGCCCCATTGGGTTTTTTCCACCGGCAGTTGCAAAGGCAGCTTGCCCGCCACCACCACCCTGAATGAGTGGCGAAACTTCGCGGATCCATTGAGCGGCATTCCAGTTATTTTTTGCGGCAAGCGCTTCATCGATAATGACAGTGAGTCCGCATTTTTCTGCGTCTTTGTGTGCGAGAACTCCGACAAAAGGTGCGAATTCTTGACGCAACTGAAAGAGGATATCTTTAGCGCTTGCGGCATCTGTTTGGACTTCTTTAAACAAGAAGTGCAGGCCGTCTTTTGTTTGCACTTCATTTTTGAGTGCATTTTTAAGTGCTTGCGCTTGAAGTTTGGCAAATTTCTCGATTTCTTTACCGAGCGCCATATTTTTGTGCTGCAACTCTTCAATTGCCTTCACAATATCGGCTGGTTTTTTGAGCAAGGCTTCTATTTGCTCGAGTTGAGCGGCTTTGTTTTTATAATATTGCATTGCGGCGTCTCCAGTGATGGCTTCTATGCGGCGAATTCCAGCGGCAACAGCACTTTCTGCGACCAATTTAAACACGCCGAGCGGGTTGGCGTTGGCCACGTGGATACCACCGCCCAGCTCGATAGAGGGGCCAAATTCAATGACCCGAACGGTGTCACCGTATTTTCC
>JAURNL010000111.1 GCA_030830205.1 Crocinitomicaceae bacterium
GCCCATGGTGTAACTGGCAACACGTCTGATTTTGGTTCAGAAGAGTCTAGGTTCGAGCCCTAGTGGGCCAACAAAAAAGCCTCCAAACGGAGGCTTTTTTTATTTACTGTATTTTTGTAAAAAAATCAAAACATGACAGATACCCGCACTGAGTTATCCGATTTAGGTGAGTTTGGCCTAATAGATTTATTAACCAAGGACCTACAAACTATACATCCAGAAACCTTGTTAGGTGTTGGTGATGATGCTGCAGTGATCGACTGCGGCAATGGCCAATGTCAGTTGATAAGCACGGATCTTTTGGTAGAAGGAGTACATTTTGATTTGACTTATATGCCTTTAAAGCATCTGGGCTACAAGGCTGTTGCAGTGAATGCCTCTGATATATGTGCCATGAATGCTACACCAAAGCAAATTACAGTTGGACTGGCGGTTTCAAATAGATTCTCTGTAGAGGCTCTCCAAGAATTGTTTGCCGGGATCAAAGCAGCATGTGCCGATTACAATATTGATTTAATAGGTGGGGATACCACTTCCTCCCAGAGTGGTCTCATGATTAGTGTTACCGCAATAGGTGCTGCGGCCAAAGAAGATATTACCTATCGTTCAGGTGCCAAAGAATACGATTTATTGGTTGTTTCTGGTGATTTAGGTGGTGCGTATATGGGCTTGCAAGTTTTGGAGAGAGAAAAGGAAGTTTTCAAAACAAACCCCAATATTCAGCCCGACCTAGATGGACACGACTATATTCTTCAAAAGCAACTCAAACCACAGGCGCGCCTAGATGTTATCAAATATCTCAAAGATCTTGGTGTCAAGCCAACCTCAATGATCGATGTTTCTGATGGTTTAGCAAGTGAAGTTTTGCATCTGTGCAAAGCTAGCCAAGTCGGATGTCATGTGTATGACGAAAAACTCCCTATCGATGCCAAAACATCAATGGTTGCTCTTGACTTCAACTTAGATCCGAGTATGTGTGCGCTCAATGGAGGCGAGGATTACGAATTACTTTTTACTATAGCACAAAAGGATGTCGAGCTCATTCAGTCCAACCCAAACTTTACAATTATTGGACATATCACCAATGAAGCAGACGGCATTTATTACATCGATAAAGTTGGATCAGCACTTACACTTCGGGCTCAAGGGTGGAAGCAGTTTGAATAATTCATCAGTCAATTCTTGGTAAATTTATTTGTTCCTTGTGTATGATGCCAAGTGGGAATCGGCCCCTTATTTGATCAACTAATTCCTCCGCTTCTTTTTGTGTTCGGAAATCACCAACCATTAAGTTAAAATTGGGCGCTTCAAAGCGTAAGTAGGTGTCAATTTTTGGGTATAGTTTTACAAACTCTGAACGTATCTGATCGACAAGATCTTTGTCTGAATCAAAACAAATTTGCACTCTGTAACCGGGCATTTGTCTATTATTTTTAGCAATGACCTTCTTTTCAATTCGCGGATCAGAAATTACCTGAATTTGCGCTTGCAATTTACTGTAAAATAGGCTGATAAATAGGATAAAGATGAAAGCTTTCATGTCTACAAAGTAAGAGAGAAAAATCCGCAAAACAAAACGCTTATTTAGATTGATTTTAAATTAGTCTTGGCAACCTAATTTTTGTCATCAAAATGTCATTTACTGCCTTGTTTGCTTTATTTTTGCTGCCGATAAATAACGGGTTTTCCGTCCAATTTTAAAGAGTGAATTAGTAATTTTTTACATGGAAATATCTAACATTCAGTCGCTTAAGCGCATCAAATCCTTGGCTTTTGCCGCACTAATTTTCAGCTTTGCTGCTTTCTCAAACTTTGCTTCAGCTCAAGGAGAGGGCCTTTTTAAAGCCAAATGTGCTACTTGTCACATGACTCACAAAAATTCTACTGGCCCAAAATTATCTGGTGTCAGAGCAAAATGGGAATCTGGTGGCGCCAAAGAAGGTAGTATCTATCAATGGGTCAATAATTGGCAAACTGCGGCTGCAAATGATCCATACGCAGCAGAGGTTGCTAAATGGTCGCCAACTGCAATGTCTGCTTTCCCAGACTTGAAAAAAGAAGATATCGATGCTATCCTTGATTGGGTAGACGCTCAGCCAGACCCTTCAATGGCTACGGCTTCTAATCCATCTAATCCTCTTTCACCAAATACTCCAGTTGAGGAAGAATCGAATTCTTGGATATGGATTATCATGGGTGTCATTTTTGTGGTTGTAATCATGGCCGTTGGCGGTGTTCGTCGTCAGCTCAAAATAGCAACCTCAGATGACGATATCGAGGCTGAAAAAATGACCTACGGAGAAGAGCTTCGTGCACTTGCATGGAAATATCGTCTACAAGTGGGCTTAGTTTCTCTGGTAGTCATCATATCTATTATTGTAGCGTTGTTTCAGTCTTTGTACTCTATCAACATTATGGAGGGTTACCAGCCTTCGCAGCCAATTGCCTTCCCGCACAGTCAGCACGCTGGAATAAACGGCATTGATTGTAAGTATTGTCACAACACTGTTACTAAGTCTAAATCTGCAAGTATTCCTTCAGTTAACGTTTGTATGAATTGTCACAAACAGATTGATGGTGCTGGCAAGCCTTTTGAAGGTCAAATCAAGAAAATATATGCTGCTGCAGGTTGGGATAAAGAAGGAATGGCATACACTGGCAAAACCAAGCCAATTGTTTGGAATAAAGTTCACGTTTTACCGGAGCATGTATACTTTAACCACTCTCAACACGTCGTTGTTGGAGGTCTAGATTGTAAACAATGCCATGGAGACATGACTCAACAGTCAGAAACTGTCAAAGTGCAGCCAGTTGAGGAACTCAACAAAATCGAAGGCAATATTAAGCTCACAAGAAAAACGCTCACGATGGGTTGGTGTATTGAATGTCACGGTAAAAAAGACGTCGCTATCGGAAACGGTAAGAACGCCTACTATGACGAAGTGCACCGTCGTCTTAAGAAAGACCCTAAATTATATGCACAATACCTCAACAATGACGGTAAAGTAACTGTCAACGAACTTGGAGGATGGGAATGTGCAAAATGTCACTATTAATTCAGTAATAACCATACTTGTCGAAATAAGACCATGGAAATGTCAAAGAAATATTGGAAAGGTATTGACGAACTCAAGCAAACTACCGAGTTCATCAAGCATAAAGATCAAGAATTTCCAAACCAGCAAAATGTTGAAGACTTCTTAGCAGATGAAAATCTTGCGGAGTCTTCTACTGCTCGTCGTGACTTCTTGAAGTTTCTCGGATTTTCTGTTGCAGCTGCTACTTTAGCTGCATGTGAGGCTCCAGTAACTAAAGTAGTACCTTATGCCGTAAAACCAGAAAACGTAACGCCTGGTATGCCTACATGGTATGCGAGTACTTACTATGATGGCTCTTCCTATGCAAGCATCATGGTTAAAACACGCGAAGGTCGTCCAATTTTCATCAAAGGAAATAAGGACTTTGGCTTTACGAAAGGTGGAACCAATCCACAAATCATTGCCTCTGTTCTCGGTCTTTATGACTCCGCTCGTCTGACCCAACCTTTATACAAAGGATCCAAAACCACTTGGGGAGCGGTTGATGATGGTATCAAAGAGGCAATCAATAATGCTAGTAAGGTTACCTTACTTTCCAATACAATCATCTCTCCATCTATCAAGCGTGCTATCGCTGAGATGTCTGCAACAATGAATGGCGAAGGCGGTGCTAAATTTGAACATATTCAATACGATGCTATTTCTTATGCAGGAATGCGCGAAGCAAACTTGCTCAATTTCGGAGCACGCATCATACCAAGCTATGACTTCTCCAAGGCAAAAACAATCGTTTCTGTCGGTGCAGACTTCTTAAGCTCTTGGTTGTTGCCAACTGAGTTTGCTGTACAATACGGTGCGACACGCAACCCTGAAGGGAAGTGGATGTCTAAGCATTTTCAATTTGAATCAGTTCTTTCTGTATCCGGATCGAATGCAGACGTGCGCAGCATGATCAAACCTTCAGAAGAAGCAGCCGTTCTTGCTTACATGATCAAAGCCATGGGTGGTAATCCTGGAGTATCAGTGAACACAGGTTCATGGGAGGCTTCAGCTAAAAAAGCAGTTGCTGCGCTTAAAAGATCAAAAAATGAATCTATCGTAGTAGCTGGTTCAAATAATATTGGCGTACAACAATTGGCCAACCAACTGAATAACCTACTTGGTTCTTACGGAACAACCATAGATCTTTCAAATACCATTAATCTTCACCAGTCGGAAGACGACAAAGTGCTTCAATTAGCGGCTAATGTTGCTGCTGGTAAAGGCCCTGAGGTACTCATCATGATGGGTGTCAATCCTGTTTACAGCTTGCCAAATGGCGCCGCTTTTGCAAAAGGATTGAAATCAATTAAAACATCTGTTGCCATTTCTTCCTTCGAAGACGAAACGGCTAGCAATTGTACTTTTGTTTGTCCAGATCATCACCAATTGGAAAACTGGACTGACCATCAGGCAAAATCAAACGAATTTGCAGTAGGTCAGCCAACTATTCGTCCATTGCACAATTCAGCAAGCGCTTTAGAATCATTGCTTGTTTGGAATGGAGCTGCGACACGCGGTGGTCAAGACTCAGCAGTAGCCTATGACTATATTAAAGCTACTTACGCAATTACTAATCCTTCAGGGGATTTCAATTTCCTAACACACAATAGTTGTGAGGCACTTCCTTTAGTTGCAAATACATTGACTTTTAAATCAGCTGCGATCAAGGATTTACCGAAATCAGCCGATACTGAAGTAGTCTTTTATCAAAAAGCTGCCATTGGTAACGGTCAATTTGCCAACAATCCTTGGTTACAAGAAATGCCAGACCCAATTACCAAAGTTACTTGGGATAACTACATCACCATGAATCCAGTAGAAATGGAAGGTAAATATGCCACCACCTACGATCAGGAACATGGTCTTAATTTAGCAACAGTTTCTGTTAATGGTAAGTCTGTCACACTTCCTGTTTATCCATTACCAGGCCAAGCACCAAAAACAATTGGTATTGCACTAGGTTATGGTCGTGGTGCCAATGGTGAAAACATTGGTAAAGCTGCTTTTCAAACTAAAGAATACGGTGGTCACGTTCAAAAAGAGGACGGAAAGCCTACCCCAATAGGTGCTAATGTCTTTGGAATGGTTTCAACTGGTGCTACATTAATGTACAGTGGCGCAGCAAAAATCGCTGATGCAAACGGCACTTATCCTATTGCAGCCACACAAATTCATCACACCGTAATGGGTCGTGATTCTATTGTCCGTGAAACCACACTCTCTATATTTAAAGAGAGAGAAAAAGAGGCATTTAATGAAGGGCATAAGCTCCAAAAATTAGATAAACATGGAGACCATATTGAAGCTCCTGTATCTGAATTTGATTTATGGGCGGCTCATCCGGTAGAAAAAATAGGACATCGTTGGGGAATCTCTATTGATCTTTCTTCCTGTATTGGCTGTGGATCTTGTCTGATCGCTTGTCAATCTGAGAACAATGTTCCTGTTGTTGGTAAAGATGAGGTGCGTCGTGGTCGTGAAATGCACTGGTTGCGTATCGATCGCTATTTTGCATCTGAGGAAGAAGCTGCAGTTGGTACCAAAGCAGACAAAGAAACATTTAGCTATGATGCGGCAGAAATTCCTGCCCTGAACCCAAGTGTAGTTCACATGCCTTTGATGTGTCATCATTGTAATCATGCACCTTGTGAGACCGTTTGCCCTGTTGCTGCAACTACTCACTCCAATGAGGGTCTCAACCAAATGACATACAACCGTTGTATCGGAACGCGTTACTGTGCTAACAACTGTCCTTATAAAGTACGTCGATTCAATTGGTTCAACTACCCTTCATACAAGAAGTTTACAGAAGTGAATCCTGCGCAAGATGATTTAGGCCGTATGGTCCTTAATCCTGACGTAACAGTACGTACGCGTGGTGTAATGGAAAAATGTTCACTTTGTGTTCAACGTATCCAGGCAACTAAGTTGGTAGCTAAGAAAGAAGCACGTGTTGTTGCAGATGGCGATTTCGCAACTGCTTGTTCTGATGCCTGCCCAACCAATGCTATCGTTGTTGGAGACTGGAACGATTTGAAATCAATGATCCGCGAAAAATCTGAGGGTGTACGTGCATACCAAGCACTCGAAGAAATAGGCGTTAAGCCAAACGTTTGGTATCAAGTTAAAGTTCGCAATGAAGATAATTCCTTGCTAGATCATATTCAAGTAGCTGAACAAGCTCATCATTAATCATTATTCAATTAAACTACTGAAATGCAAAAGGAAGCAGCAATCAGAGAGCCCCTCATTTTAGGTCACAAAACCTATCATGACGTAACAGAAGATGTTTGTCGTCCTATTGAGGACAAAGCACCTAAAATGTGGTATATTCTTTTTGGAATTGCCCTTGTTATCGGACTTTACGGTGTAGGAAGCATCATGTACTTACTTGGTACCGGTATTGGAGTATGGGGTCTTAATAAAACTATCGGTTGGGCTTGGGATATCACCAATTTCGTATGGTGGGTAGGTATTGGTCACGCAGGTACGCTAATTTCTGCGGTGCTCTTGTTATTCCGTCAAAAATGGCGTATGGCAATCAACCGTTCAGCTGAGGCAATGACTATCTTCGCGGTATTCATGGCGGGAACTTTCCCATTGATTCACATGGGACGATTGTGGGTCGGTTATTGGGTTATGCCAATTCCAAATCAATTTGGATCGTTGTGGGTGAACTTTAACTCTCCTTTATTATGGGACGTTTTTGCGATTTCAACTTACCTATCGGTTTCTCTTGTATTTTGGTATATTGGTCTTATCCCTGATTTTGCTACAATTCGCGATCGAGCGAAAAAGCCGCTGGCAAAAAAGATGTACAGTATTCTTTCATTTGGGTGGTCTGGACGTGCCAAACATTGGAATCGTTTTGAACTGGTCTCTTTGGTATTAGCAGGTTTGGCAACACCACTCGTATTCTCTGTTCACTCCATTGTATCATTTGACTTTGCTACTTCTGTAATTCCAGGATGGCACACCACTATCTTCCCTCCATACTTTGTCGCTGGTGCGGTGTTCTCAGGATTTGCTATGGTTCAGACACTACTCTTAATCATGCGAAAAGCAATGGGTCTTGAAGCCTATATTCATACAAAGCATGTGGAGTACATGAATATTGTAATTATGGTGACAGGTTCAATTGTTGGTACTGCTTACATTACTGAACTTTTTATCTCTTGGTATTCGGGTGTAGAATATGAATCATATGCATTCATTAATCGTGCTACAGGCCCTTATTGGTGGGCTTATTGGTCCATGATGACTTGTAACGTAATTTCTCCACAGCTCATGTGGATCCGCCGTTTACGTCGCAGTTTATTATTTACTTTCTTCATTTCGATTGTGGTAAATATTGGTATGTGGTTTGAACGCTATGTTATTATTGTCACTTCGATACATCGCGACTACGTTCCAGCTGCTTGGAGTATGCACTTCCCAAGTCATATTGATATTGCCGTTTATATTGGCACTATTGGTTTATTCTTTGTTTTCTTCTTGTTGTTTGCCCGTTTCTTCCCGGTGCTTGCACTTAATGAAGTTAAAACAATTTTGAAAGGCTCAGGTCAATCTTACAAAGAGTCACCAGATTATCACAAACATCATTAAGCAAAGGCTATGTCAGATAAAGTTCTATACGTAATGTATGATGACGATGAAGTACTTAAAAATAGTGCTAAAAAGCTCGTCGCAAAGGGAGTTAAGATTTCAGAAGTTTTTTCTCCGTTTCCGATTCACGGAATCGATCCAATTATAGGTGTAAAAAATACGCGTTTGGGAATCATGGCCTTTCTTTATGGCCTAACCGGATTGACACTCGCGACCATTGGAATGCGTTATTTCATGGTTGTTGACTGGCCTATGAATATCGGTGGAAAGCCAAATTTTTCTTACTTAGAAAATATGCTAGCCTTCGTACCAATTAGTTTTGAATTTACTGTAATGTGTGCTGCACACGGAATGGCAATTACTTATTTACTTCGCAATAAAACTTTGCCAGGAATGCCTGCTCAGAATCCTGACCCGCGCACGACAGATGACAAATTTGTGATGGAAATTCGTCTAAGTGAGAATCACAAAGTAACAGAATCAGAGCTTGACGGGATGTTGCAAGAAATAGGTTACCTCGAATTGGATAAAAAAGAAATTAAATAAGTACAGGGCCACATGAAAAAAATCGTATACACAGCATTTAGTGGAGCAGCCTTGACAATGTCATTGTTCTTGAACTCTTGTGTGTCTAATTCAGACAGCCCAGGTTTGGAATATGCCCCAGATATGTACCGCACTCCAAGTATCGAAACATACGTTGATTACGGTGAGGTTAGAGGAAGAATAAACGAGAACATCAAAGGACGTTTAACTGCCATGACTCCTCCTCGCAACACTATTCCTTTTTACGGAACAGACTCCTCAGAGGTACAATTAATGATGCCTTATTTCCGTAAGCCAAATATTGCATTCCGCGAGACCCATGGTCTTTACGGATGGGATTATTCCACAGCAGATGAATATACACTTGCGGTAGCTGATAAAAACCCACTTCTTTTAAATGCAAACAATGCCGATGTTGTTATCGCAAAAGGAAAGGAGCTCTTTACGGCAATGTGTCAGCACTGTCATGGTGAGAAGGGTGATGGAAATGGACCTATGGTTGCAAGCGGAGCTTACGCTGGCGTGCCAAATTATGTTGGTTTGGCTGCTACTGAAGGTCAAATGTTTTATTCTATCTATTACGGGAAAGGAAACATGGGAGCTCATGGTTCAATCCTGAACAAAAAGGAAATTTGGACAATCGTTCACTACATTCGTCGCTTACAAGATGCAAACTATGGCAAATTTGATGCCTCTGGTGCAGCAGTTGTAGCTAATGTTTCAGACACCACTAACGCGAATTAATCAAGAAGAGCAATGGAATTTCAAATCACCAAAAAAGCGAAAAACTTAGCATTTGGCCTTATGGGTCTGGGTGCGCTCCTTACAATTATCGGTGTAGCGCTTACCGCGTCGGATCACCACTTCTTAACTCGTTTCTTGGCCTCAGGTCTAATTAGTGGGTTCTTTTTCTTTGCATTAGGCTTAGGAGCACTCTTTTTCCTATCACTCAAATATGCTACAGAAACTGGATGGTATGCAGCAGTAAAGCGTGTTATTGAGGCTGTAGCCGGATTCCTACCTATGGGTATGATCATTCTAGGAGCAATATTATTGATTATTACATTCGCTGACGGCGCTCACATCTATTCTTGGATGGATCCAGAGGTTCAAGCACACGATGAAATTGTCAGACACAAGGCCCCTTATTTAAATAAGATATTCTTTTGGATCAGAACCCTTGCTTACTTTACAACTTATTTCTTATTCTGGAGGGGTTTCAGGAATCGTTCTCTTGAAGAAGATAAAGTTGGTGGTACAGAGTTACATTTCAAAAATTACAAAAAAGGGGCAACCTTCTTGGTATTTTTTGCTGTATTCAGCTCTACATCGGCTTGGGATTGGATCATGTCCATTGATGTACACTGGTTTTCGACACTCTTTGGTTGGTATACATTTGCAGGAATGTGGTGTTCAACTATGGTTGTATTGATCCTCACTACATTGTATCTTAAGAAATTAGGTCATCTACCAAATGTAAATGATTCGCATATTCATGATCTAGGAAAGTGGGCATTTGCTACTTCTTTCTTATGGTCCTATATGTGGTTTTCTCAGTTCATGCTGATTTGGTATGCCAATATTGGTGAAGAAGTGGTCTACTTCCAATTGCGAATCGCTGAGTTCAAATACCTTTACTTTGGTATGTTCATTATCAATTTTGCATTCCCAATGTTGATATTGATGTCTCGAGATGCCAAAAGAAATGCTGGAATTCTACTCTTTGTAGGCCTCATGATTCTTATTGGGCATTGGCTCGATGTATTTGTGATGATATCTGCAGGTTCTCTTGGTGCTAATGCTAGAATTGGTGCACTAGAAATTGGTATGGCTTTGTTAATGGCAGGGGTGTTTATTTTCGTTGTATTGCGCAACTTGTCTAAAGCACCACTTACGCCAATTAACCACCCATTCTTGGATGAAAGTAACCATCACGAAATTTAATTTGAAGACAATATAAAAAAGTCATGGAAAATAAATTAATCATTTTACTTGTCATTATTTTAGGCGCGATAGCTGTCGCACAACTTGTGCGCATTTATGAACTATCTTCTAAATTGCGTAAAAACGAAGAGCACGAAATTTCTAATCGCGATAACAATTTAAATGCCAGGATGATGTTTGGCTTTATGTTGTTGTTTTTTGCAGGGTTCATTTATTTGATGACTGCTTATGGATGGACAGGTCGTGGATCAGCTGCATCTGTAGAAGGGATAGAAATGGATTGGCTATTAAATCTCAATTTTGTAATTATTATTGCGGTTTTCTTCTTAACCAACTTCTTGTTATTCTATTTCACATGGCGATTTGTAAGAAAACCAGGGGTGCCTGCCTTTTACTATCCGCACAACAACAAACTAGAAATGTTATGGACAGTTGTTCCTGCCATAGTTTTAGCGGTTATCATTATCCTAGGACTTCAAACTTGGAGTAATTTATCTGGGCCATCAAAGCCAGAAGCCGAGAAGATTGAATTGTTTTCTAAGCAATTCGATTGGACTGCACGTTACGCTGG
Organism: Crocinitomicaceae bacterium; assembly: GCA_030830205.1. GTDB lineage: Bacteria > Bacteroidota > Bacteroidia > Flavobacteriales_D > Crocinitomicaceae > UBA952. The sequence goes on from JAURNL010000111.1 coordinate 10,747, forward strand.
AGCTGACAATACTTTAGGTCTATATGACTATAAGTTGACACTAGACAACAATGAATTGGCTCTTTTGACAACTAGTACAATAGACTCTTCTTTGAATAACATGCTCAACGGACCAACCGGAATACGCAGTTTGCAAAAATTGCTTAATAACCGCGATACTGTCTATAGTGATTCTACGATGCAAGTATTGCGCACTGACTTATCTAGAAAAGAGCGTTTGTATCGCTTCCTTACCCAAATGAAGGAAAACCATAACCCAAAATTAGACGCAAGTGCTTGGGATGATATCATCCAAAAAGATACATTGTATCTATGTAAAGGTCAGGAGTATGAAATCGCCCTTCGTGCAAAAGATGTCATCCACTCGGCTTATTTTCCCCATTTCCGTGCGCAAATGAATACGGTGCCAGGTATGGCTACACGTATGAAATTCACTCCGAATAAAACGACTTCTGAAATGCGTGATGAAAAGAATGACGCTAATTTCAACTATATTCTAATGTGTAACAAAATTTGCGGAGGAGCACATTACAAAATGAAAATGGTGGTTGTGGTTTTAGATCGACCTGCATATAAAAAATGGATGGATGGTAAGAAGAAAGCTACCTTTAAAGATCAATACTTCCCAGTAGCGGCAGCACCAGCAGCTACATCTGCAGATACCACTGCAGTTGATACAATGAATTAATTATTAGAAACGATAAAACACCAATAAAAATGGCTTCACACGACGCACACGCACACGGACATCATGAGGATCATCACCATCATGAGGAGCATTTCATTTCTAAATACATCTTCTCTCAAGACCATAAGATGATCGGTAAGCAGTTTTTAATGACTGCTGTATTTATGGGTTTGGTGGCAATGATGTTATCTATCTTATTTAGGATTCAATTGGCTTGGCCAGGGGAAAGTTCAGATTTTCTTTCTTTCTTCCTTGGTGAGAAATGGGCTCCAAATGGTGTATTAAAAGAAGATATGTATCTCGGATTGGTTACAATTCATGGTACTATCATGGTATTTTTCCTTTTAACAGGAGGGTTGTCTGGTACCTTCTCTAATATCCTCATTCCTCTACAAATTGGAGCGCGCGACATGGCATCTGGTTTCTTGAATATGTTGTCATATTGGATGTTTGCTTTGTCATCACTTATTATGGTCGTCACTTTATTTGTTGAGTCGGGACCAGCGATGTCCGGTTGGACTGTTTACCCTCCACTTTCTGCACTTCCACAGGCAGTTTCAGGATCGGGCCTTGGTATGACACTATGGTTGGTTTCAATGACCATATTTATTGCTTCCTCATTAATTGGTTCATTGAACTATATTGTGACCATTATCAACTTACGTACACAAGGTATGAACATGACGCGCATGCCGCTTACTATCTGGGCATTTTTTGTTACGGCCATTCTTGGCGTTCTTTCATTCCCGGTTCTATTATCAGCAGCGTTGTTACTTACCATGGACCGCCTCATGGGAACTTCATTCTACTTGTCTGATATTATTGTTGGAGGTGAAATGTTGACTAATCATGGTGGATCACCGATTTTATATCAGCACTTATTCTGGTTCTTAGGTCACCCTGAGGTTTATATCGTACTTCTTCCTGCCCTAGGTTTGTCTTCTGAAATTATTGCAACCAATGCACGCAAACCTATCTTTGGATACAAAGCGATGATTGGATCAATTCTCGCAATTGGCTTCCTATCCTTTATAGTATGGGGTCACCATATGTTTGTAACGGGTATGAATCCATTCTTAGGAAGCGTATTTGTATTTACTACATTGTTAATTGCTATTCCTTCTGCTGTTAAAGTATTTAATTATCTAACCACACTTTGGAAAGGATCACTCGTGTTAACACCAGCAATGTTGTTTGCTATCGGATTGGTGTCTACGTTCATCACCGGAGGTGTTACAGGTATTATCCTTGCTGACTCTGCACTCGACATTATGATGCACGACACATACTTTGTGGTGGCCCACTTTCACATTGTTATGGGTATGTCAGCAGTGTTTGGAATGTTTGGTGGTGTATACCATTGGTTCCCTAAAATGTTTGGCCGCATGATGAATACTCGTTTGGGTTATGCACACTTCTGGGTAACTTTAATTGGTGCTTATGGTGTATTTTTCCCAATGCACTTTGTTGGTCTTGCCGGTGCACCACGTCGTTACTATGATTACTCAGCATATAGTGAGTTCGACAGTAATTCCTTTGAGTTAATGGTTGACTTGAATCAGATCATCACCATTTTTGCAATCATTGCAGCGTTGGGTCAAGTCTTCTTCTTATTCAATTTCTTTTACAGTATTTTCAGAGGACCTAAAGCTCCTCAAAATCCATGGAGGTCAACCACACTAGAATGGACAACACCAGTAGAAGGAATACACGGTAACTGGCCTGGAGAATTACCAACAGTTCATCGTTGGCCTTATGACTATTCCAAACCTGGTGCAAGTGAAGATTTTATTTCTCAAATTACACCTTTAGAGGAAGGTGAAGAGGAGCACTAGACAAATTAAAATACTACTACATAAAAAAAGGCCCTCATTCAGGGCCTTTTTTTATGTATCAATCTTGCAATTTATTGGCTCCAGTGTTTGTCTTCACTTAATTCGCGAGCTACTTGCTCTAATTCAGTATAAAACTTCTTTCCAAAGGCTCTAATTAAAGGCTCTCTTAGGAATTTAAAGACGGGGACCTCAAGTTGTTCTCCACATGTGCAAGCGGGTTCACAGATATCCCATTTTTCATAATTTAAGGCCGTATAGTCTTGAAATTGTTTCGTTCGAATAGGGTAGAGATGGCATGATATAGGTTTAGGAAAATCTATATGACCTTCGCGTTGAGCTTTTTCAATTGCACATTTTGCAATACCGGACTCATCAAAGTAAACAAAAGCACATTCTGCATCATTGACCAATGTTGTAGCAGGATCAAAGTTGTCGTCGTGGTATACAACGCCATTGGCTTCTATTGCTTCAATGCCCTCTTTTCGCATGAAAGGACGAATTTGCTCAAGATTGGCTTCAATAATCTTTACTTCGTCTTCAGTAACTGGTGCTCCACCATCACCTTCAATACAACAAGCGCCTTTGCAGGCATTGAGGTCGCAAACGAATTGTCGTTCAAATATTTGGGTTGATACTATTTTGTCTTGGATTTCTACTAACATACTGCAAAGATACATGATGATTTTGTGGATTAATTTAAATTACCTATATTTGCATCACATTTGTAGATGATAGGAACGAGGGGACGCAAGTCCCCTCTTTTTTTCCGCTGTCACTTCAGTTGCAAGAACAAAGATTTATGTTAGATCAAAAATTGATACAAGCGCTTATAGACGAACGCATCGCAGAACTCGATAATGGTCTGTATGTCGTTGATTTGCGCATTTCCCCCACCAATGTCATTCATGTAGAATTAGACAAGCTTAAGGGCGGTGTTAGTGTGCATGATTGTATGTCAGTTTCTCGCAATATTGAACACAATCTAGATCGTGAGCAAGCAGATTTTGAACTACATGTTTCCTCAGCTGGTTTAGACAAGCCAGTTCGTCATATCAATCAGTTTGCCAAAAATGTAGGGCGTAGCTTTAAAGTTACACCCGATACTGGTGATCAATTTGAAGCAGAGTTGATTAAAATGGCAGACGACCTCCTCGTTTTTAAACAACGCATCCAAAGACGAGACGAAGCAAAAAAGAAAAAAGTTTGGGTAGAAGAATTCATCGAGTTACCCTACAATCAAATAAAAGAAGCAAAAATTGTAATTTCATTTAAATAAGCCCCATGAACAGTTTGGAACTTGTTGACTCATTCTCGGAGTTTAAGGAACTAAAAAATATTGACAAACAAACGATGCAGCACGTCCTTGAAGACGTCTTTCGTGCAATGCTCAAAAAGAAGTTCAATACAGATGAACACATTGATATCGTTGTCAACATCGATAAAGGTGATGTTCAGATTTTCTTGAATAAAGAAATTGTAGATGATGGTGAAGTAGAAGATCCGAATACGGAGATTGCTTATTCCGATGCCATTAAAATTGAGCCTGATTTTGAAATCGGTGAGGAAGTTACCGAAGAATTCAAGTTTGCAGACTTTGGTCGACGTAATGTTTTGGCTTTGCGTCAAAATCTTATTTCGCGCATCATGGAGCTTGAAAAAGACCAACTCTATAACAAATACAAAGAACGTATTGGCGAAATCGTTACTGGTGAAGTTTACCAAGTTTGGAAAAAGGAAATCCTTATCATGGATGACGATAACAACGAATTGATTTTACCTAAATCAGAGCAAATACCGTCTGATTTCTTTAAGAAAGGGGAGTCAGTACGCGCTGTTGTTGCTAAAGTTGACATGCGAAATAGTACCCCGGTCATCATCCTTTCACGTACGGCGCCAGAATTCTTGGAGCGCTTATTTGAGCTTGAAGTTCCAGAAGTATTTGATGGACTCATTACCATTAAAAAAATCGTTCGCGAACCAGGAGAGCGCGCTAAAGTGGCTGTCGAATCTTACGACGACCGCATTGACCCGGTTGGGGCTTGTGTTGGTATGAAAGGTTCGCGTATTCATGGTATCGTTCGTGAATTACGCAATGAAAACATTGACGTCATCAATTATACCTCAAATCAGCAATTACTTATTCAACGCTCACTTTCTCCAGCTAAGATCACTTCAATGGAAATCTTAGATGAAGAAAAAAGAGTAAAAGTCTTTTTAAAGCCAGACCAAGTTTCTTTGGCGATAGGTAAGGGTGGTAATAATATCAAACTAGCCGGTAAACTATGTGGTTTTGAAATTGACGTATACAGAGATGGTGAAGTAGATATTGAGGATGTGGACCTCGAAGAATTTGCAGATGAAATCGACAGCTGGATTATCGACGAGTTGAAGGCAATTGGTTGCGATACAGCCAAGTCAGTCCTTGAAATCAGTATCGACGACCTTGTTTCTAGAACAGATTTAGAAAAAGAAACCATCGAAGAAGTATTCCGTATTTTGAAAGCGGAATTTGAATAACTTTAATACCAAATAGGAGCGCAACAGTAGATTATGGCGGGAAAACCGATTCGTTTAGGAAAAGCAGCAGGAGAGTTGAATGTAGGAATACCGACAATTGTCGAATTCTTAGGTTCAAAAGGCATTGTCATTGACCCAACCCCAACAGCACGTTTGGAGCAGGAGCATTTTGATATCCTTTGCCAAGAGTTTGCTGCAGACCAAAGCATGAAAGAGCAGTCGAAAGCTGCATTGCGTCGCGAAAAGCGAGAGTCTTTGTCTTTGAAGGACAAACCACAAGAAGAACAAACTCCAGCACCTATTGTCGAAGACGAAGACGAGGAGGAAATTAATCTGGAGGAAATCAAACGCCAAGTCTTGAACGAAGCTCCGGCTAAGGCCCCTGAGCCAATAGTAGAGGAGATTGCACTTCCTGATCCGGTTGAAGAAAATGTCCCAACTGAAGAAAAAGCGCAATCAGACAATAAAGTCAATGTTATTGGCAAAATCGATCTCGATGCCATTAATCAACGCACGCGCCCAGACAAAAGAAAAGATAAACCCGCAGATAAACCTGTAGCCCCTGTAGCCCCTGTAGCCAAAGCGCCAAAAGCGCCAGAAGCCCCCAAAGCCCCTGTAGTTGAAACTCCTAAGGTTAAGGATGCTGAAGAAAAGGCGCCAGAAATCGAAACAATTCGAGTTACAAGACAAACACTATCGGGCCCAACTGTACTGGGTAAAATTGATCTTCCAGTTGAGCGTCCACGCACCCCAGTTGCCTCATCATCTGATGACGCAAACTCCAAGCGCAAGCGCAAGCGCATTAAAAAGGTCGAAGTTACTAACACGCCTAACAACCAAAATAAACCTAAAACTGAGAAGGCAGAAATCTCAGAGCAGGATATTCAAAAAGAAATAAAAGAAACTTTAGCTCGTTTATCTAATCAAGGAGGAAAATCTAAGGCTTCTAAAAATCGTCGTCAAAAACGCGATAATTACGCTCAACGTCGTCAAGAAGAAATGGCGATGGCCGAACTTGATGAAAAAACACTCAAACTCACTGAGTTCGTTACAGTTTCCGAATTGGCATCAATGATGAATATTCAACCTACACAGGTTATTTCTGTGTGTATGTCGTTGGGTATTTTTGCATCAATTAACCAACGCTTAGATGCAGAAACGATTCAAATCGTTGCTGATGAATTTGGCTTTGAAACTGAATTCATTAGTGCTGAGTTACAAGATGCAATCACCGTTATCGAAGATCAGCCAGAGGATCTTATTGCACGTCCACCGATCATTACCGTTATGGGTCACGTTGACCACGGTAAGACTTCTTTACTTGACCGCATTCGTAATGCAAATGTAACAGAAGGTGAAGCAGGAGGTATTACCCAGCATATTGGTGCATACTCTGTAATGCTCAAAGATGGTCGAAAAATGACCTTCCTAGATACACCAGGTCACGAGGCCTTTACGGCAATGCGTGCTCGTGGTGCTCAAGTGACGGATGTTGCCATCATTATTGTAGCAGCAGACGATGACGTCATGCCACAAACAAAAGAAGCCATTTCGCATGCACAGGCGGCCAATGTCCCTATGATTTTTGCGATTAATAAAATTGATAAGCCAGGCGCAAGTCCTGATCGCATCCGAGAGCAGCTTTCAGCCATGAACATTCTTGTTGAAGACTGGGGAGGAAAATACCAAGTTCAAGAAATTTCTGCGAAGCAAAACCTCAATATTGATGCATTACTCGACAAAGTATTGCTCGAGGCAGAACTCCTTGACTTAAAAGCAAATCCTGCAAAAAATGCTGTAGGAACAGTTATTGAATCTTCTTTGGATAAGGGAAAAGGATATGTCACCAACATGCTTGTAGAAGCTGGTACAATGCGCATCGGAGATGTAATTCTAGTCGGACGTTACTATGGACGTGTACGCGCCATGCACGATGAACACGGCCAGCCACTCAAAGAAGCTGGACCTGCTCAACCTGTTGCCGTACTAGGTATCAACGGCGCTCCAAGTGCTGGTGATAAATTCAATGTCCTTGACGATGAAAAAGAAGCAAAATCCATTGCACAAAAACGCGAACAATTATATCGTGAGCAAGGGTTGCGCACTACCAAACACATCACACTTGACGAAATCGGACGCCGTTTGGCAATCGGAGACTTCAAAGAGCTTAACATCATTGTTAAAGGTGATGTTGATGGCTCAATTGAAGCACTATCTGATTCACTACTCAATTTGTCTACTGAAGAGATTCAGGTCAATATCGTACACAAAGGAGTAGGAGCTATCACTGAAGCCGATGTCAATTTGGCCTCTGCATCTGATGCGATTATTGTTGGATTCCAAGTTCGACCTACACTTCCGGCTCGTAAATTGGCCGAAACGGAGCAGATCGATATCCGCATGTACTCTGTCATCTATAAAGCCATCGAGGAAATTAAAGCCGCCATGGAGGGGATGTTATCACCCGATATTGAAGAAAAAGTACTTGGTTCTGCTGAAGTACGTGAAACCTTTGAAATCACCAAGGTGGGTACCATTGCAGGATGTTACGTCCTCGACGGCATCATCAAGCGCAGTTCTAAAATTCGCCTCATTCGCGACGGAATTGTTGTACATTCAGGCAGCTTAGGCTCACTTAAGCGCTTCAAGGATGACGTCAAAGAAGTGAAGAACAATTATGAGTGCGGTCTGAATATTGATAAGTTTAATGATATTAAAATTGGAGATATCATTGAAGCTTATGAAGAAGTAGAAGTGGCAAGAAAATTGTAATGTCTAAGTGACAAGGTTTATTTTCATTAGTTTTGTAAGACAACAAATAAAGAAATTATGGGCAAATTTGGACCAACAGAGATTATTCTCATTCTCGTCTTAGTTTTACTCTTCTTCGGAGGAAAAAAAATTCCTGAACTCATGCGTGGGCTTGGTAAAGGTGTCAAAGAATTTAAAGACGCCTCCAAAGCAGCAAACGAAGATACAGCGCAATCTACAGAAATTTCTAAAGAAGAAAAGTAATTGCATGTACCGTACAATCGCAGAAATTCAGAACGCCTTGCATTCTGGCAAGACGGCATTGGATCTTGTTGAGGAACACCTCGCACGTATAGATGAACACGCTCATCTCAATGCTTTTCTGGAAGTTTTTGCAGACTCAGCTCGCTTACAAGCGCAAGCAGTAGATCAGAAAATAAAAGCAGGAACTGCTGGTGAACTAGCCGGAGTAATTATTGGCATCAAAGATAACATCTGTTATAAAGACCACAAAGTCAGTGCCTCTTCTAAAATACTTGAAGGTTTCGAGTCAATTTACACCTCTACTGTATTACAACGCCTCATAGATCAAGACGCTATAATAATTGGTCGACTCAATTGTGATGAATTTGCAATGGGTAGTTCCAACGAAAACTCAGCATTTGGCCCAGTACAAAATAACTGGAAACCAAATTATGTCCCTGGGGGTTCATCAGGGGGTAGTGCCGTGGCCGTAGCGGCAAATCTATGTACCGTTTCCTTAGGTTCAGACACAGGTGGTTCTGTCCGACAGCCTGCATCTTGGACCGGTACTTTTGGTATCAAACCGACCTACGGTAGACTCAGTCGCTATGGTCTGATCGCCTATGCATCCTCTTTTGATCAAATAGGATTCTTCACTAATAACCTGAGTGACACTGCGCTCCTTTTGAAACTTACAGCAGGCGAAGACCCTTATGATGCAACTAGTTCAAGTTCAACCCATCTTACCAGAACTGATTTACCAGAAAAACTTAAAATTGGTGTATTCACAGAGTGTTTAAATCACCCTGGCCTCGATGCTGAAATCAAACAGAAATTAGATTTAACCCTAGAAAAATTAAAGGCCTTAGGTCATGAAATAATTGAGGTTAGTTTTCCGTTTTTAGACTATATGGTACCTACTTACTATGTCTTGACAACAGCAGAAGCTTCTTCAAATTTATCACGCTTTGACGGCGTTCACTACGGTTATAGAAGTTCCGGAGCACAAGGAGTTGAACAAACTTATGTAAAGTCACGAAGTGAAGGTTTCGGCCCTGAGGTAAAGCGTCGCATCATGACCGGTACTTTTGTACTTTCCCATGGTTACTACGATGCTTATTATACAAAAGGACAGCAAGTGCGTCGTATACTTAAAGATAGAACTTCTGCTCTACTAAAGGAGTGTGATGTGCTATTATCACCAACCACGGCTACAACTGCTTTTGAAATGGATGCAGTCAAGGATCCAATTCAAATGTATTTGCAAGATATTTTTACGGTTCACGCCAACCTTACTGGAAATCCAGCATTGAGCATTCCATTTGGTACACATAGCAATGGTTTGCCCTATGGCATTCAACTTATGGCTCGCGATTTTGAAGAAGATCTTCTCTTTGCAGCCGCAGAAAAACTACAAGAAGTCATATGATCAGGTACCTGAGTCTATTTATTTTATTAGTTATTGCCTCATCCATGTGGGGGCAGCGGCCAGCTCATTTGATTCGTCCATCTGACTCACTTGATCCAGATCCATTCGTTAACACAGTGCAACAAAGTCTAAATATGTTTTATGCGGACTATGCCAACACCAATAAATACGACTCCATCATTACTGCTCTGAACTATACTTCAGGTCAGATTCCTGTTTTTTCAGACTCTATTATTTGCGCCCGTCTTTCTCAGATGAATGAACTTACACCTTTTCATCTTGATTGTAACGAGGCCACCCTCTCTACGATTCGATTTTTTGCTGCAAAACGCCGTGGATTTATTAGGGTTGCCCTAGGAAGATCTGCTCTATATTTCGATCTTTTTGAAGAGAAACTTACTGAATATGGACTCCCTTTAGAACTACGTTTTTTATCTGTAATTGAAAGTGGATTGCGACCACAAGTAAAATCAAGAGCAGGAGCGCTTGGATTATGGCAGTTCATGTACAAAACGGGCTTATATTTTGGTTTAGAAGAGAATTCGTACATAGACGAGCGCATGGATCCTGAGAAAGCGACTGATGCCGCTTGTCGTTATCTCAAACAACTTTATGGAATTTATGGTGATTGGAATTTGGCACTTGCAGCATACAATGCGGGTCCTGGAAATGTGAATCACGCCATTCGCAAATCCGGAGGAAAGACCACTTATTGGGAAGTGAGACCTTTTTTACCTTCAGAAACGCAAGGATATGTACCTAATTTTATCGCAGCAGCATATATGATGACCTATCATGCTGAGTATAATATCATTCCAATGGAGGCAACAATCCATAATGCACAACTTGACACTATGTGTTTGAAGAGTGGGGTTCATATGCAAACTATTTCAAAACTGGTTGATTGGGATCTTACCGAAATTCAAAGCCTAAATCCTGTCTATAAATCAACATACATTCCAAAGATGACACCGGCTCGTTGCGTTACAGGTCCAATTGAAAAAATTGGCTTAATGGTAAGTTACGAGGATTCACTTTATTCACTAGAAGATGCTATTTATCATCCCAAGCCAGCTCTTGAGGCTCCACCTACAACTCCTGATGGAAATCAAAACGATACTTCTATAATCGTAGCTGGACCTGCAGACACCCTGCAAGCGAACACACCTCCTTCATCAAACCTCCTCTATCATAAAGTGAAGAGTGGAGAAAATTTACGCCAAATATCAGTTCGTTATAACGTATCAGTTGAACAACTTATGGAGTGGAATGCATTGCGGACCACTAATATTTATGTGGGTCAAAAATTAACTGTATATACCAATCAAACACAAGAACAAGTTACTCCAAAGCCTACACCAACAGCACCAGTAAAAAAGTACTATACTGTACGATCAGGTGATACTTTTGGAAAAATTGCGCAGCGTCATAATATGACTCAAGCACAATTGCAACGCCTGAACCCAGGCATTCAAGTGAACCGCATTAATATCGGACAACGCATACGCATCAAATAAACGGTGATGAAACTTTCAGGCGTCATCATCACTTATAACGAAGCCAGAAATATTGGTCGGTGTTTGACATCTCTTCAGTCTGTATGTGATGAAATTCTAGTGCTCGATTCCTTTTCTAACGATGCTACACAAGATATCTGTAATTCTTTTGGCGTCAGATTTGAGCAACATCCTTTTGAAGGTCATATTCAACAAAAAAATGAAGCTTTGAAAAGAGCCTCTCATCCCTGGATTTTATCCTTGGATGCAGACGAGGCTTTAACACCTGAATTACAACAAGCTATTCTAGCTGTTAAAGCACTTTCACCCACCAAAGGAGCATTCAGGTTCAAACGCCTAACCAATTACTGTGGAACTTGGATCAGACACAGTGGTTGGTATCCCGATGTTAAATTGCGCATGGCTTCAAAAGATGATGTCTTGTGGGGAGGGATGAATCCACACGACCAATTGATACCAAAGGAAGGGCTGAGTATAGAACAATTAGATGGTGATCTGCTTCACTATTCTTACTACACCAAGGAAGATCATTTTCGTCAAATTGACTATTTTTCTAAAATTGCTGCCGCAGAACTTTTCGCACGCAAGGTGCGATGTAATCTGGTGAAATTATACTTAAAGGTGATAGCGCAATTCATCAAATCACTCCTTCTCAAAAGAGGGTTTCTAGATGGTAAAGCAGGATGGCTCATAGCTAAACGGAGTGCCTTTGCTACTTGGCAAAAGTATACGATACTAAGACAACTTTGGCTCAATGGGTAACTTCAAAAATATCTTGGTCTCAAGAACTGATGCTATTGGAGATGTTTGTCTTACACTTCCCGTATGCCATGCACTTAAGGAGGCATTTCCAAATAGTAAGCTGACCTATTTATGCAGATCATATACAGAAGCGGTTGTCAGTTGTTTTGAACCAATTGATGACATTCTTAATTTGGAATTTCTCGAGCAATCTCCAAAGCAAGAGCGCACTAAACTGCTCGGTCAATTTGATGTAGTGATTCATTTATTTCCAAATAAAAATGTTGCAAGGTGGTGTGCTCAGGCACGAATACCCTTAAGAATTGGTACTGCGCATCGACTTTTTCATTTTTGGACCTGTAATTCTCGGCCAAATTTTACCCGCAAGCGCTCAGACTTGCATGAGTCGCAGCTGAATTTCAAGTTGCTTACTCCGCTCGGAATAACAAAAGTCCCAACGATTGTAGAACTTTCAGAAAGATTGAAATTCACTGTTCCAGATTCAAGCAATCAATTAGTTGATCAAGATTGGAGCAATACGGTTTTGTTACATCCTAAATCTAATGGAAGTGGGGTTGAATATCCAATGGAAAACTATGCAGCATTGTCTGAACACTTAGTTGAGAGAGGATGCAAGGTCTACTTTACAGGAACTGAAAAAGAAGGAGCTGGTTTTCGCTCCCAAATTCCGGTTCACCCAAATATTTTAGATGCCACGGGAACGTGGGATTTGGGGACCTTCATCCAAATAATATCAAAAGCGAAAGCTTTAGTTGCTTGTTCAACAGGGCCATATCATATTGCAGGTCTTTGTGGAATAAAAGCAATTGGTTTGTTTGCCCAACGAAAACCAATCCATCCGGGACGCTGGTTAGCATTAGGCCCCCAATCAAAGGCGCTTGTTTCTGAAGGAAATTGCGAGAATTGTAATTCTGGTCTTCAATGCACTTGTATAGAAACTATTTCCTACCAAAATATTATAGATGCTCTTGAAAAATAAATATTGGTATAGTTTACTATTGACTTTTTCAGTAGCTTGCTACAGTGCCGGCTTATACCAATGGAGTGGTAATACGGCTATATGGGAGCATCAAGATTTTATAAAGGCAGTTAGTCATGGGTTTATTATAGGGCTCATCTATTTTACAATAGGTAATAACCATGTTCTAGAATCGAGTTGGTTACATAAGATACATTTTTTAGCCCCTGTTGCTTTTTATTTGAAAGCGTATCAATCGTCTTTACCGTTTCTATGGTTTTGGTCATTATTGTTGTTGCAGTTTATTTTTTTAGTGACCTATGAGTGGGGGATTGCATGGCGAAGAATACCAATTGTAAAGAATTTATTAATCGCTGCTATGTGGTTTGTCCAACTCAATTTCATTCCAGCACTTGCAGGGGCAGCAGGGCTACTCTATTTCCCATTTTTTTTGTTTTACCTTGCCTTAAGCATTCAAGTCGATATAGAGGATATCGAGGTAGATTCTGGAAAGATTAAAACTTTTGCCAGTCTTGTCGGTAGAGTAAATGCTGGTTATGTAGTATTGTTTTTGCTGACCTTATTTTCTTTTTTAATTGGATTGCCATGGGTTTGGATCATGATCGTTTTGATTGTCATTCAACGCGAGATTAGTTTACCGAAAAATAGCTACGATAGCCTACTCTTTTTACTAGGCCTTTACTTTTTATTGCGTTAAGTTCAAGGTTTGTATCTTTGTGCTTTCTAAAAGCAAAAATGGACTATACTTTCAATGCAATCGAAGCCAAATGGCGCCAACTTTGGCAAGAGCGTAATACATATCAGGTTACCGAAGACTCCACCAAACCAAAATATTATGTCCTAGATATGTTTCCGTATCCTTCAGGAGCTGGTTTACATGTGGGACATCCACTTGGGTATATCGCTTCTGATATTTATGCGCGTTACAAGCGCTTGAAAGGCTTCAACGTGTTGCATCCAATGGGATATGATTCCTTTGGCTTACCAGCTGAACAATACGCAATCCAAACTGGGCAGCACCCGGCTATAACCACCAAAGAAAATATTGCACGCTACCGTCAGCAACTAGACCTCATGGGTTTTAGTTTTGATTGGAGCCGAGAAGTCCGGACTTCCGACCCGTCTTATTACAAATGGACACAATGGATATTCAAGCAACTTTTTAATTCCTATTATGACCTATCCTCAGACAAAGCGATGCCAATTGCAGCGTTAGTCTCAACTTTTGAGAAGGAGGGAAATGTTCATATTCAGGCTGTTCACGACTGCCAAGAAATATTCGATGCTCATCGTTGGTCAACATTTTCACCAGCTGAGCAGGAATCCATTTTGCAACAATATCGCATGGCATATTTAGCTGAAAGCTGGGTTAATTGGTGCCCCGCTTTAGGTACGGTGTTGGCCAACGATGAAATTGTGAATGGAGTATCAGAACGTGGAGGACACCCTGTAGAGCAAAAACGGATGATGCAATGGTCGATGCGAATCAAAGCTTATGCGGAACGCTTACTTGAAGGCCTAGAGCGTATTGATTGGACTGATGCACTTAAAGAACAACAGCGAAATTGGATTGGTAAATCGAAAGGCTCAAGTGTGCAATTTACAGTAAAAGATACCGAACTACAAATAGAGGTATTTACCACCAGACCAGATACTATTTTTGGAGTCAGCTTTATGGTTTTAGCACCAGAACACCCATATGTATCACAAATTTGCACGCCAAGTTGTAAGGAAGAGGTCGAAGCATATCAACAACAATCAGCACTCAAAACAGAGCGTGACCGTCAAGCAGATGTTAAGAATATTACTGGCGCTTTTACTGGTGCATATGCAATACATCCCTTCACGGGTGAGCAAATTCCTATCTGGATCGGCGACTATGTGTTAGCTTCATATGGTACTGGCGCTGTCATGGCTGTGCCATGTGGAGACCAACGCGACTATGATTTTGCCAAGCATTTCAAGCTTCCGATTCCAAATATTTTTGCTGAGCAAGACATTTCTGAGGCTGCGTATACTGAAAAAGATGCCGTTATTGCCAATTCAGATTTTTTAAATGGCCTTGATTCCAAAGCAGCTATGGAAAAAGCAATTGCTGCAATAGAAGCGAAAGGAATTGGACATGGCAAAACTAATTATCGCTTACGGGATGCCGTTTTTTCACGCCAACGATATTGGGGTGAGCCATTTCCTGTCTATTACCAAGATGGTTTACCACATTTAGTTGATGATGACTTATTGCCAGTTACATTGCCAGATGTAGACGCATATTTACCTACTGAAGATGGCGAACCCCCACTCGCAAGAGCTTCAAGAGAAGCATGGTCTTGTCACTTAGGGGAACGAATGGAATATAACACTATGCCTGGTTGGGCAGGCAGTTCTTGGTACTTTCTGCGTTACATGGATCCGCATAATCAAAGCAATTTTGCCGATCCAGCAAAATTAGCTTATTGGAACCAAGTTGATTTATATATAGGAGGTTCTGAACATGCAACAGGGCATTTACTTTATGCTCGTTTTTGGACTAAGGTCCTTTTTGATCTTGGATTTATCCATTTTGATGAACCGTTCGCCAAACTCATCAATCAAGGTATGATTTTGGGGAAATCTGCAATAGCATTCATTGGACCAGACCAAAAGATGTATTCTCATGATATGTTACCCTCTAACAAGGGAGAGTTCCGTGAAGTACGTATTTCTATTGACTTACTCAACGATGATGAAAGCATTCGATTAGATGAGTTAAAAGCTTGGCAGCCACAATATGCTCAGCAAGAATTTGTCCATAATACAGAGGGTAAAGTATTGGTCAAAAGAGAAGTTGACAAAATGTCTAAGCGATGGTATAATGTGGTGACCCCTGATGAACTTTGTGAGAAATATGGTGCTGATACGCTCCGTATGTATGAAATGTTTTTAGGGCCGCTTGAGCAAAGCAAGCCCTGGGATACCAAAGGAATAACTGGTGTGCATGGCTTCCTTAAGAAGTATTGGCGTTTGTTTCATATGAATGGACAATTTGAAGTTACTGACACTGAACCAAGTCCGAAAGAACTGAAAACGCTGCATAAGACTATTAAAAAGCTCAGCGATGACCTCGAGCGCTTTTCATTCAACACTGGTGTTTCTAGTTTTATGATTTGTGTCAATGAACTAACAGAGCAA
>JAURNL010000112.1 GCA_030830205.1 Crocinitomicaceae bacterium
TAATTGCGCTTGATTTTCAATAAAATCCCTGTATAGACTATAATTTTGGGGTAGGTCTTGGTTAGTTCGGCTATTTTTAACAAACCGGATACCGATTTTCTCCCAATTGGTTAATTCTGCTCCATCAGGAAACCTCCGTTGAATATCGCAAATACCAGCCCAAGTGCAGATTTTCCCAAGTACAGACATAAAGTTCCAATGTTGAGATACTAAGATAGCGGTTCCGCCTCCTCTGGAGTGTCCAATCAAATGTATGCGTTCCCAACTTCCATACTTAGATTCCAGATGTGCGATCAAACTAAGGGTGTCACTCACTTCAATAGAGTATGTATTCCTTCCAAAAGCTTCAAGATCTGAAAATACAGAGGGTTGGTCTATGGTTGTGCCATTATGGCTCAGGTTGAAGCGGCAGAAGTCGTATCCTGAATGATTGTAAAAATCACGCACCAAATTCCAAGCACCCCAATCCATGAAACCCATGAATCCGTGAATAAATAGAATCAATTCTTTTGCTTGTCTGGTTTGTCTAAGTTCGTAAAGTGCGGCGCGTTGATTTGTCCCCAAATAAATTTCTTTATTCATCGTATTATTTTATTATTGAGCTCGTGTTTTGAACAATGTAGAGATCCTTACCCGTTAGCCTAAGGTAACCATATTCGTAACAGAAAATATAGCGTTTGCCATTTTTTAAGCTTTTGTAATGCGTTTGGTATTGAAAATTAAATCCTTTTTTGAGGAGTTCAATTTCTTGTACGCGACGTTTTTTTTCAATGATAAGTATGTATGCTAGGATTTGTTGATTCCGCAAATTGATTCGATTGATTTGTCGCTGCAGTACCAATTTTGGTGCATTATTGCGGTTGTTAAATGTATTTCGGCAGTAATCTGAGCAGAATTTTTGATCACTTCGGCCTTTAAGTATTGTGCCGCATTCTAAACAAAATCGATTGGAGAGATATTGACCCATATAAATTTAACGCCTGAAGTGTGGGTAATAGTGTACGAAATGTATAAAAGGTTAGGCAAACGCTAATGTGGGTAAAAAAAATTATCGATGAACTCCGTAAAATATGCAGTAAATGAGGGTGTTGGCTCAAAAATTTGTAACACAGTAAAAAAAAATGCGTTGAAGTCGAACCTTTCTGAATATTATCAGTACAAAGGAAGGCAATTAGAAAATATGAGGCAGTTAAAAATCGCAAAACAGGTCACCAACAGAGAGACCGCATCTTTAGACAAGTATTTACAAGAAATTGGTCGGGTAGACCTTATTACCGCTGACGAAGAGGTAGAGCTCGCCCGTAAAATCAAGGCAGGAGACCGCATTGCGCTCGAGCGACTTACCAAAGCTAATTTACGCTTCGTCGTATCCGTTGCCAAGCAATATCAAAACCAAGGGTTGGCTTTACCTGATTTAATTAATGAGGGTAACTTAGGTCTAATCAAAGCCGCGGAACGTTTTGATGAAACGCGTGGTTTTAAATTTATTTCCTATGCCGTTTGGTGGATTCGTCAGTCGATACTTCAAGCTTTAGCTGAACAAGCACGTATTGTACGCTTACCATTGAATAAAATTGGTAATATTAACAAGATTAATCGGGCATACTCCGAGCTTGAACAGAAATTTGAACGTCCACCATCTGCAGATGAATTGGCTGAATTTTTGAATGTTACTCCAGAAGAAGTAAAACAAACACTTTCTCAGAACGGCCGTCACATCTCTATGGATGCGCCTCTTATTGAGGGTGATGATTCCACTTCAACCATGTATGACGTCATGCAGGGCGATTCACTTCCTGGTCCTGAGGCAAGTCTAACTTTAGAGTCTTTGCGCTCAGATATCCGTCGATCATTGACAAGTCTTACACCTCGTGAAAGTGAAGTAATCAGCATGTTCTATGGTCTTGACGGTAAAGCACCATTGTCCTTGGAAGAAATTGGCGATAAATTCGAGCTCACCCGAGAGCGCGTGCGTCAAATCAAGGAGAAGGCTATTCGCCGACTCAAGCACACCAATAAAAATAAGGTACTGAAAAGTTACCTAGGATAAATAAAAAAAGGAACCGAAAGGTTCCTTTTTTTATTTACATCGGATCTACATCAATGCTGATTTGGATTCCTTTGAATTTTACATTTTGATAGAACGAATCTATGTCTTGTAAGATTTTTGCCTTCACTTTTTTATCCGGTGCCCCTCGTTCGATTTTAAGCTTAATCTCCTTTAAGTACTTATTTTGAATGCGCTTGATGATTGGAAATTCAGGTCCCAAGACGCGTTCTTTGAAAACCTCGCGCAGCTGGTCGGCAAGAAATTGGGCGCCTTCTTGAACTACCTCTTCTTTTTGGTGTTTGAGCGTCAATTGAATGATTTTGTAGAAGGGTGGGTAAAAGAAGCGCTGGCGTTCTTCAATTTCTACTTCATAAAAACCAATAAAATCATGCGCCATTACACGTTCAAGAACCCAGTGTTCTGCTTGTGCGCTTTGTAAGACGACTTTGCCTTGCTTTTCTTTTCTGCCTGCTCTTCCAGCAACCTGAGACATCAATTGAAAGGCTCTTTCGTAAGCTCTAAAATCAGGTCTATTTAATAACATGTCTGCATCTAATATCCCCACTAAGGAAACATGATCAAAATCTAATCCTTTAGTGACCATTTGGGTACCAATTAGAACATCTATGCGGCGGTTGGCAAAATTGTCAATGATTTCTTCGTAGGCATTTTTGGAGCGCGTACTATCGAGGTCCATGCGTTTAAAGATGGTGTCTGGAAAAATAAGTTGTAGCTCATCTTCAATTTTCTCTGTTCCAAAGCCAATCATTCTCAAGCGATTGCTGCCACAATTCGTACAGGAACCAATGGGTGGGGTAGTGTAGCTACAATAATGACATTTGAGCATATTACTATGCTTGTGATAGGTCAGACTTACATCGCAGTGCTCGCAACGTGGGGTCCAAGCGCAAACTTCACATGACCATATTGGTGTGTAGCCACGTCTATTTTGAAAGAGGATGATCTGTTCATTTTTTGCCAACGCTTGTTTCATCTCCTCGAGCAGTAAACTGGAGAAATGCGATTGCATATTTTTGAGTCGCTTTTCGCGCTTGAGATCGGCACAAATCATAAGTGGAAGTTGCAGACCTTTGTAACGATCTTGGAGACGGACCAAATGATATTTACCTTGCTGCGCATTTGAATAAGATTCAATAGATGGTGTTGCCGAACCTAGCAGTACTTTTGCATTGTGTAATTTGGCTAACACAATTGCAGCATCGCGTGCATTATAGCGAGGTGAGGGGTCGTACTGTTTAAATGAGGCTTCGTGTTCTTCGTCTACAATTACTAAACCTAAATCAGCAAAGGGTAAAAAAACCGAGCTTCGGGCTCCAATAATAATTCTAAATTTATTTGGATCATTGGCCAGAACATGATTCCA
>JAURNL010000113.1 GCA_030830205.1 Crocinitomicaceae bacterium
CATCTAGGGCTTGGTTGTCTTTGGCAATTAAAGTTTGATTATTGAGGCCTTTCACATTGAAAGCGGTAGCAGCTATCAAAGTATCGACTTGCCCATTGTGTAGTTGCAAAACACGCAAGTAATATGTTCCTGGCACGACAAGAGGTCCTCTACCCCTACCCCCAATTGGGTTGGTGCTGGCCTTGCGTAAGTCCCAGTTTTGACGAACCAATCCTGCTTGTGCAGCACTGCTCAATCTTCTGATTTCTGAACCTTTGGCATCAGATATAATCCAAATGAATTTGGCCTCTTCATCGAGCTCCTCCTCCCTGAGGGCATCAAAACTTGGATACATCACATCTTTTCTATCCTTTTCTAGCTCTTTTTCTTTCTGCTGACGCGTGCTTTTAAGTCCTTTTGGAACCGCTTTTACATGCAAGGTAAAGGTGGCACCAAAACTTGGATTTTTCGAAGACCACAAGTTGTGTCCTTGAAATCCCGTACCTTCCAAACCGAGTGGATCAGCTTCTATATAAAGGGAAGCATCTTTCACTGGGAATAAATGCGCTTTTTTGTCTAAATTTTCTTTGGTTAAAGTGCGCAGTGGGCTGTAGTTATCTAGGACATAAAAACCACGTCCAAAAGTAGCTGCTACTAAATCGACTTCGCGTTCTTGGATGTCGAGGTCATAAACCGCAACCGTAGGCAAACCGCTCAGTTTGGTCCAGTTGAGGCCGCCATCTGTACTAAAATAGGCCCCAAATTCTGTCCCGACAAATAATAAGTTTTCTTGAACGGGGTCTTGCTTCAGGCAATAAACGGTTCCGCGAGTTGGTAAGTTACTTGCAATACTGACCCACGTTTTGCCTTTATCCGTAGACTTCAGTAGATAAGGCTTGAAATCGCCTTGGCGCTGTGCATTGAAACACGCATACACCACGTTCTCTTGATGTAATGATGCTGTGAGCATATTGACACGCGTATTGAGTGGCACTCCTGTGAAACTATTGTAGCGCATCCAGGTTTCTCCATCATTTTCTGATACTTGAATCAGCCCATCATCGGTACCAACATACAACAAACCTTTTTTCAATGGAGATTCGTCCAAAGCCACCACATTGCCATAAATGGTGGTCGAGGCATTTTTCATGACTGCATCTATGGTCCAGACCTGACCCATTACTTCAATTTCATTACGGTCAATTTGCTGCGTAAGATCAGGGCTAATCGTTTGCCAGTCATCTCCACGATTGCTCGATTTAAAGAGCTTATTAGCCGCAAAATAAAGCGTGCTTGCGTCGTGTTTGGAGACAATTAAAGGCGCATCCCAATTCCAACGATAAGCGGCTTCATCGAGTGCTGGCATCGGTTGGATAGGTACCTTTTCGCCGCTTGCACGGTCGTAACGAACCAACCAACCATATTGTGCTTGGGCATAAGTGATATTAGGGTTGGACCAATCTGTAGCTGATTCAAAACCATCGCCGCCGTTGGTGATGAACCAGTCGGTATTGAGAATTCCTGAAACGTTGATCGTTCCTGAAGGGCCACCCATCGAGTTGTTGTCTTGGGTACCACCATAGATGTTATAAAAAGGCGCTGCATTATCGGTGGCGACTTTATAAAATTGTATGATAGGTAAGTTGCCATAAAAACTCCATTCTTTGGCGTGGGAATAGGTTTCATACAAGCCACCGTCACAACCTACCAGCCAGTGGTTGGTGTTATTGGGGTCAATCCAGATACAATGGTTGTCAACGTGCTTATTGCGCTCACCTGTAGGGATAAAAGTTTTGCCTCCATCTGCACTGTGGTGCATGTAGGTATCCATGGCAAAGACTTTATCCACGTCTTTTGGATCGCAAAAGATTTCTTGGTAGTAGTTGCCACTTGTTGAATACGAACTCTGCTTGGACCAATTCTCGCCTTTATTATTGGAACGAAATACGCCCCCTTTTCCGTATCTTGCTTCCACAATCGCATATACCACGTTGGCATCTGCAGGAGAAACTGCCAAGCCAATTCGGCCCATATCTTCTTTTGGCAATCCATTATTGATTTGATGCCAAGTTTGACCTCCATCAGTACTCTTATATAAACCAGACTCTGGTCCGCCACCAATATAAGTATATTCATGTCTACGGCGCTGATGAGCCGCTGCATACAATACATCTGGGTTTGTAGGATCAATAGCTAACTCTGAAATACCAGTGTTTTCAGAAACGAAAAGTGTTTGGGTCCAGGTAGCGCCCCCATCCGTTGTTTTATAGACGCCTCTTTCTCCACCTTTACTCCAAAGCGGACCATAAGCCGCCACCCAAATGATGTTTTCATTGGTAGGATGGACAATAATTTTACCGATGTGTTCTGAATTTTTGAGGCCCATATGCTTGAAAGACTGACCTCCATCTACTGATTTATAAATACCATCACCGTACGATACGGAACGCTGGTTGTTGTTCTCTCCTGTACCAACCCAAATTGTATTTGGATTACTAGGAGCCATTGCCAAACAACCAATAGAATACGAGCCATAATTATCAAAAATGGGCTTAAAAGTGATTCCATGGTTTTCGGTAAGCCAAACGCCACCAGAAGCTGCGGCAAGGTACCAAGTATCTTTATTTTGCGGATGTACAGCAATATCAATCACACGACCAGAGGTAAGTGCGGGCCCAACCAATCTGAAAGATAAAGCGCCGACGGTGGAAGCCTCGAATGGGGGCTTTTGGACTGTTGTGGTGTTTTTTTTCTGTGCAATTGAGACTGTGGCCGAAAAAAGAATGATCGTGAACAAAAACTTCATAAACTATTTTTTTGCTAAAAATACATTAAATTCGTGCAACCTCAAACCCTAAATAAACGTCCTATTTATTTAGGCCTAAGCACGCTACTATGTTTAAAACCATACTTTTCTTTCTACCCCTATTCTTAATGGCATCGGTTCAGGCACAAGTCATTACTGATTCTCCATTGTACCAACAACTCAAAGCATCAGGCCAGCTTGGCACTGTCCAAACAGAAGTAAATACCAGTATTCAACTACCAATTGCTTCTGTTCAACCAGCCACTTACAACAAGGCAAATGCCTGCGATTGCTACATCGAGCCAGATTCTACCTACACTTTGGCCATGCAGCCAAACGATGACGGTTCTAGCGGAATCATTCCAATTCCATTCACGTTTAATCTCTATGGAGAGGCCTACAACTCCATTTATATCAATAACAACGGTAACCTCACCTTCACTGGGCCTATGGCTACCTTCTCAGCCACTGCATTTCCATCAGTAGGAAATGGAATAGTTGCACCTTTCTGGGGCGACGTCGACACCCGAAATGGCAATGGACAAGTGCTGTATAAAATAACACCAACCGCTGTCTATGTCAATTGGGTTGCGGTGGGTTACTACGCTTTTCATGGAGATAAACTCAATACGTTTCAACTGATTATCACCAATGGTTCTGACCCGGTAATTGATGGTGGAAACGTAGCATTCTGCTACCAAAACATGGACTGGACTACCGGTGATGCCTCACAAGGTGTGAATGGGTTTGGTGGTGTTCCTGCAACAGCAGGAGCCAATAAAGGAGATGGTTTAGCATACTTTCTGATTTCACGCTTTGACCACCCAGGCAACGACTTCGATGGTGCACTTGGCAACCCCGATGGCATCGACTGGCTAGACTACAAAAGCTTTGCATTTGACGCCTCTAATGGTGGTAACATACCTCCAATACCAGAAGGTATCGCTTCTTGCGACACCTTTAAAATTTGTGCGCTCGGAGATTCTGCTGATTTCTCCATTAACTTTTTATCACCCGAAATCAATCAAAGTACTTCCATTACTTACTCGAACGGGGGGCTAGCAACATTACAAGAAATTTCTAATACGCCAGGAAATACAGCCAACATCGTGTTGCGCGCCATTGGCTCTTTAGCTACCATGGGCACCTACAACATTACGGTAACGGCTACCGATGACAACGCGCCAACTCCTGGTGTTACTGCACTTACTTTCGTGGTAGTAATTGATACCATTGTCAATAACCTAGATTCTGCTTTTTTACTTACAACTAACTCCTGTGGAGTCATTGACTTAAGCGTCTCCAACGGACCTTATGACAGCTATCTTTGGGATGACTTTACGGTGATGCCAACAAGTAGCATTGCGACCGATCAAATTTATGGTGTAACTGTGAGTAAAAACGGGTGCTACAAGCATATCTCGGACACTTTTGATGTCATTAACCCCTTACCTATTAACCTACAAGGTCCGTTTGCGTTTTGCCCACCCGATACTGCTGTTACCTTAACAATTCCAGATTCGCTCGCTTATTCCACAGTGAGCTGGAGTTTATTAGACCCGATACTTAATGGGCAATTCAGCAACAGCCTCGGTGTCGGAACCTACACCATTAATCTATTAGATTCTGCCGGGTTGTGTAGTACAGACACCACCTTTACTGTTTTTGGAACCGCTGCATCAACGATTTTCAACGATACGACCATCTGTCAGAACACTTATCAAGTTTCAGGAACGAATTCTCCTGGCGGAACTTGGGCTTCTTCGTCACCAAATGTTACTTTTAGTGCAATCAATGACCTTAATCCATTGATTTCCATTTCCACACCCGGAAATTACACTGTTTCTTTCACAGATGCTGTTTGTGAGCAAACGTTAAGCGCGGATCTTATTCTCCCCCCAAATCCGAGCATATTTGCAGACACAGCCCTTTGTCAGCTCAATTTTCAGGTGGAAGGTACCCTGAGTGACCAGCTAGGTGGAGCTTGGACATACACCTCCAATAACCCAAATGCAAACTTAACCTTTAGCCCGGGCACTACAGCACTCAACCCCACCATTAATGCATCTGAATCAGGAATCTTCACCTTGACCTATACTGATGAGGTTTGTAATCATGTTGCTAGCACAACCCTCGAACTGTATGCACAACCATACATCAATCTAGATAGTCTTGGCTGCAACTACCAAGAACAAATAGAAGGTACACTCTCAGCACTAGGTGGTATGTGGTCTTGTCCGGATACATCTATTACTTTTTCTAACCCCAACGATGAAAACCCTTTGATTATTTGTAATTACGCAGGTGTTTTCCCTATTAGCTTTACGGACAGTGCCTGTGGGGTAACGCTTACAGAATTCATCGAATTCCCACCTTATATCTATGTACAGCTCCTCGATACCAATATTTGTCAAGGATCGAGCTTTGCCCTCAACCCATACATCATCAGTGTACCCAAAGACAGTACGCTCAGTGAATGGACTCTTCAAAGTAATTACAATCCGCTGATCTTAGCCCAATGGCAGGACGGTTCAACAGAAGATCCGAGGATCATTAGTGCGGTGGGTAATTACGTCTACACCATCAGTAATGCTTGCTATACTTACACTGACACCGCAACAATTGGCTTTAAACCTTGTGATATTATTGCGCCCAATGTAATTGTGCTCTCCTCTGCAAATGGCAATGCTGCTTTCTTTGTTCAATACAGCGGTATTTCGGAATTTGAATGTGTCATTCTCAACAGATGGGGAAATACAATCTATACGTATACAAATCCCGCCGGATCATGGGATGGCAAGACTTCTGGAGGTGACTTAGTTGAAGAAGGCACCTACTTTTATGTCATCAAAGCCGTATACGAAGGCGGAATACCTATTGAGAAACACGGATTTGTCGAGGTGAAGTATTAACTTTGCCGAATGAAAACTGCAAGTGTACGTTATTTAGGTGAACTCAGAACAGAGTGCACACACTTGAGCTCTGGAACAAAAATCATCACAGACGCTCCACTAGATAACCATGGTAAGGCTGAAGCATTTTCCCCTACCGACCTTGTAGCCACCTCATTAGCTTCTTGTGTCATGACCATCATGGGCATTTACTGCCAGTCGCATCAGATACCTTTTGTTTCAGCTGAAGCCACTATAGAAAAGCAAATGGCCAGTGATCCGAGAAGGATTTCAAAAATTGTCCTTCATCTTGACTTAAGTGGCAATAATTGGGACGAAATCACCAAGAAAAAAGTTATCGCAGCTGGCAAAGCATGTCCAGTAGCGCGCACCCTCGAGGGCAATGTTATCCTCGAATTTAATATCCACTAATGGAAGACAAACAATACAACAACGAGCGCCCTGCGCGCAGAGAACACAAAGAATCCAAAGAACGCAGCTACCAGCGCAAAGAACGCACCGACATTATCTTTGGTGTTCACTCTGTTTTAGAGGCCATTCATGCTGGTCGTGAACTCAATAAAATCCTTATTCAGAAGGGAATAAATAAAACGCTTTTTGAAGAACTTAGAGCAGCTCTAGCCGGCAAGAATTACTTTTTGCAATATGTTCCTAATCAAAAACTGGATTCTTTGACCGATGGGAACCATCAAGGAGTGATTGCAATGGTACCTCCTATCTCCTATCAAGAAATTGAGCCACTTGTTGATCAATGGCTTGAGGAAGGCAAGAAACCAAGCGTCCTCGTATTAGATCGCATCACCGACGTGCGCAATTTTGGCGCTATTATCAGAAGTGCTGAATGCATGGGTATCGATGCCGTACTCATCCCAAGCAAAGGATCTGCATTGGCAACCTCTGATGCCATGAAAGCCTCTGCTGGCGCACTCAACAGAATTCCTATTTGTAAGACAGAGCAACTCAAACAATCTCTATTTTATTTACAGCAATCAGGTCTACGTATTGTGGCTTGTACCGAAAAGGCACTAGTTCCACTTCATGAAACTAACCTGAGAGGCAGTGTAGCTATTATCATGGGTTCTGAAGAATCTGGAATTACTCAAGACCTCATCAATTTAGCCGATATCAGTTGTAAAATACCGATGAAGGGAGCTATTTCATCCTTAAATGTGGGTGTAGCTACCGGAATGGTGCTCTACGAAAAAGTTCGTCAAGAGCTAGTGGGCTAGCATTAAACGCGGCAGAAGTGTTGGCAATACACTGAGCTCAGCAATACAATTTTCATAGTTGTAAGCATTCTTTGCTGTTGGATCAAACCAGATGGCCTGCATTCCAATGCGCAAGGCTCCCGCCACATCCACGTGATAATCGTCGCCAATCATGACCGATTTTTCAGCTATTGCTCCTGCCTGATTGAGCGCATATTTAAAAATGGCTGGATCAGGTTTATTTTTGCCAATAAATTCAGAGCAAACAACGACATCAAAAAAGGCGCGCATACCACAATTTTCAAGTTTAACAAATTGAACCTCTTGAAAACCGTTGGTGATGATGTGCAACTTAAACCCCATTTGTTGCAATTCCTGGAGTGTTTCAATTGCCTTCGGAAAAAGAGCTGTTTGTAAAGGAGAAATCGCGACATAAGCATCAGACATCCGCCTAACGAGCGCTTCGTCTTGTACCTTGAAATGTTTGAGCGTTACTCTAAATCGCTCAAAACGAAGCTCCTCTTTCTTGATGATGCCCTTACCATATAATTTCCAAAGATGAGCGTTTTGATAAACGTATTGCTTGTGGAACTGATCAAAACCACCAATTTTTGCGATGAGTTCTTCACTTTCAAAAATAGATCGCAAAGCAATTTCAGAATTCTTGTCGAAATCCCAGAGCGTTCGGTCTAAATCAAAAAAAAGATGTAAATCAGTATAAGGCATAAGCTATAGTAGTAAGTAATAGACCATTCAGCGTAATACCAATTAAGACAAATAAAAAAGTGGTGGATCGTTTACCATAAAATTTTGCAGCAACAAAACTGCCTATTGGCACAGAAAACAACAGCGGTGCAAACAAAGTAATGCCATAAAAGCCAAAGCGCCTTTTGATTTGCACGATAATTTTCTTCGTTCGTGTCATTTTATGATAATTAATGGGCTCTTTACCTAAAGCAATAGCCTGCGCTCTTTTTCGAGCTCGCTGTGCATGTGAAATGCGCATCACTAGCTCACTTCCAAAATAAAATAGAGCCGAGGCCGTTGCTGCACCAAGTACAGATGCAATCCAAGTGTGGTGAAAAGCCATTTGAAAACCAGGTCCAGGTAAGGATGAAACCATGAACTTAACCATGGCTAAAAAATAAATACTCCAAAATCCTAACCAGTTCATGATGCTTGTTTTTGATACGCTTATTAAATCTTGGTGCCGAAAGCTAAGTCGCCTGCATCACCCAGACCTGGTACGATATATGATTTTGTATTGAGTTCACTGTCGATGGCAGCAACCCAAATTTGGGTATTTTCTGGAAAATGATGTTGAACAAATTGGAGCGCCTCTGGAGTAGCTATTGCACTTAGAATGTGAACTTGCTTGGGAGTACCATGACGGAGCAGCGCTTTGTAAACAGCAACCATTGAACTCCCAGTTGCTAACATAGGATCTGAAATGAACCATATTTTGTCCGCTAAGTCAGGTATGGCCATATATTCTACTTCAATTTCAAAATCCTCAGGGCTACTGTGCTTGCGATAAGCAGAGATAAATGCGCTGTCAGCATGGTCAAAAATACGCAGCACACCGTCATGCATTGCCAAGCCAGCCCTTAAAATTGTCAATAATATTGGCGAAGCTATTGGCTTTACAACTTGAGCTTCAGCAAGCGGTGTTTGAACCGTAACGGTTTGGCTCGGTAAGTCTTTGGAGGCTTCATAGGCCAGGATTTCTGCAATGCGAGAAAGATTATGTCGAAAACGCAAGCGATCGGTTTGAACACCCACAGTTCTAATTTCAGCAAGGTATTGTCCTAAAATAGAGCTTTGAAGTCCGATATGATGTACCATCCTTATTTTTCTTTAAAATTACGTATTATTGGGCATTCAAAAATTAAAATTTTCCATTTAATGAAAGATCAACGAAAGGTACTGTTCCTCATTTTTGTAGCTGCACTAGGCTATTTTGTTGACATCTATGACTTGGTGTTATTTGGAGTGGTGAAGACCGAAAGCCTTGCTCATATTTTACCCAATGCAAGCGATATAGAACGAGCAGTCCAAGGAAAATTTCTTTTCAATGTACAAATGTTTGGCATGTTAATCGGTGGCTTACTTTGGGGTATTCTCGGCGATAAAAAAGGAAGGTTGAAAGTACTTTTTGGATCCATTCTTTTGTATTCCTTAGCCAATGTCGCTAATGCATTTGTGGTGGATATACCAAGCTATGTAGTCATCCGATTATTAGCCGGAATTGGTCTAGCAGGAGAATTAGGGGCCGGTATTACGCTGATCAGTGAGCTCATGCCCAAAGAAACCCGTGGTTACGGGACCATGATTGTAGTCACATTCGGTGCCTTGGGCGCAGTTGCTGCCTCGCTCGTTGGAGCCAAAGGTCAAGCTGTTGGGGTTTTTATCGAAACAATGAGCGGCTGGAAACCCGCCAATTGGCAAGTCGTTTATCTGATTGGTGGAGCTATGGGCTTGGTCTTGCTCCTTTTGCGTGTCGGGGCATTGGAGTCTGGTTTTTTCAAAAAGATGAATGAGGTCAAAGATATGGAGAAAGGAAATTTTAAACTGATCCTTTTCAAAAAGGACAACCTCATCAAATACCTCCATTGCATTAGTATTGGCATACCCATTTGGTACACAGTCGGACTTCTTGTAATGAATTCGGCAGATAACTTTGGGCCTTGGCTTGGCGTATACGATATAAGCAATGGCAAAGCAGTTATGTATTGCTATTTAGGACTTAGCGCAGGAGATTTGCTTGCTGGTTTTTTAAGCCAATGGTGGAAAAGCCGCAAGAAAGTTGTTGGTCTATATTTGTGGTTCTCTTTAGCTATGACACTCTTTTTCTTGGTTTTCATGCACAATCAAAACATCAATGCTGAAACCTATTATGTGCTGTGTTTTTTACTTGGAGCAGGAACAGGTTATTGGGCGATTTTTGTTACTATTGCTGCAGAGCAATTTGGAACAAATATCCGATCAACCGCAGCAAATACGATACCCAATTTTGTAAGGGGTTCTGTAAATGTAGTTGTCTTTCTTTTTGGACTTTTACTCAGCCTTCAATTCAACGAAGGCTGGTCAGCATTAATAGTGGGCATCCTCTTTATTGGGCTTGCGTTATTTAGCCTGAGTAGACTCAACGAAACATTCTCTAAAGACCTCGATTATTTTGAGGTTTCTTAGATCTTTTGAGAATAGTCTTCAAAATCTTCAATAAGTTCCTGATCTACCTGATTGGCAACAGTAATCGGAATGTAATCTACTACAACATTCGTTTTATCTAAACCAAAGTCTTCAGCGGGCTTAAGCCCAGTAGATTTGACAAATCTATAGGCCTTTACACACAATTTTTGGAAAGGCGTTAAGTGGTTGTCCATGGCAACTCTAGAATTGAGTACAATAAACTTAAAGTCTACTTGATCTAATTTACCCCGAACACTTTCAAAAATGCTTTCTCCAGTGAGTTCGCCTTTCTCGATCATTTTACAGTAAATCTTGCGCATCATGTATTCGATGCGGTGTTCTTCTTTGAAGCCCAATTGCAGCGTCACATAATAACATCGTTTATCAATAATTTGATGAACTGAATAATGCACGCCCCATGGTTCATTGAGGATGTCCAGGTGTAGGAACCAGATTGTTCCAGCCTTGCGAGGTTTTTTATAAAACAAGGAATGATATACGGTTAAATCCAAGCGATTTGCCGAATTGGAACGTGTTGGGAAAACCAAATTTGTGGCTTCAAATTCAATCTCTTTGTCGTCGCGGACTGCATTTATCAGAGGAATAACGGAATTCATTGGTAAGTATTCCGTGATGCTTGTTCTCAATTCTTTGGCTCTAAAATAAAGGTAAAGTATAGAGAAGAAAGTCGAGGCTAGAATCAACGTGAACCAACCACCAGAAACAACCTTACCAAGATTAGAGAGTAAGAATACGCCTTCTATGAGCAAAAAGATGACAAAAATGAGCGCATAAAACAGCTTTGCTTTTGGATATTTGAGCATGAGCAAAAATCCAAGTAGAATGGAGGTCATGACCATATCTATCGTAATTGCCAAGCCATAAGTATGTTCCATTGCGCTAGATTCCTTGAAGATGGCAATCACTACAAGACAGCCTACCATTAGAAACCAATTGATAAAGGGAATGTAAATTTGTCCTTGGTGCTCAGATGGGTACTTGACTTTAAGATTGGTCCATAATTTTAGTTTAATGGCCTCATTCATAAGTGTAAATACACCCGTAATGAGTGCTTGAGAGGCAATTATGGTGGCAGATGTAGCTAATACAATTGCCATTGGAAGGATACCCTTTGGCACCATGCTGTAAAAAATGGTTTGATTGTCTAGCGGTTGAAAATCAGGAGCTAAACAGAGGGCTGCCTGCCCAAGGTAGTTGATGACAAGCAACGTAGAAACAAAAGTCCAGCTCAAGCGAATGTTTCCTTTACCGCAGTGGCCTAGGTCAGAATATAGTGCCTCGGCTCCGGTCGTACAAAGAAATACAGAGCCAAGCACAGCAAAGCCGCCGTCTACATTTGCCACCAAATTGTAGGCCCAATAGGGATTGAAAGCCTGTAAAACGACTGGGTTATCAAAAATATGTATAGCACCCAAATAACCTAGAAAAATGAACCACATGGTCATGATTGGACCAAATAGCTTACCGATTGCAGCCGTTCCAAATTGCTGTATGGAAAATAGGAGTACAATGATGGTAACAACTATCGGAATGACAGGCACATCTGGGTTTATTGCGTTGATTCCCTCTACTGCAGAAGATATCGAGATAGCTGGCGTAATGAAACCATCGGCCATAAGCGTTGCACAACCTATTAGTGCCGGAAGAATAATCCACTTGAAACGTCTTTTTTTCAGAAGCGCAAACAAAGCAAAAATTCCTCCTTCACCGTTGTTATCTGCATTCAGCGCAAAGAAAATGTATTTGATCGTTGCCAAAAGAATTAATGTCCAAATCACACTTGATAAAGCCCCTAGAATAAAAGGCTCTGACACATTTGTACCACCACCCGTAATCGCTTGAAATACGTAGAGTGGTGAGGTGCCTATGTCTCCAAATACAATTCCTGTGGTGATCAATAATCCTGCGAGCGAAATCTTCTGTGTGGAGACGTGTGACATGAGAAATACAAAAAAAATTTTGTCGAAGTTATGTCTTTCTTGTATTTCTACATAAACATTTGATTAAAATATTTATCTTTGCATCCCGATTATTCATCGGAATAGTCTACTGCCCACGTGGTGAAATTGGTAGACACGCCATCTTGAGGGGGTGGTGCCAACAGGTGTGCTGGTTCGAATCCAGTCGTGGGCACAAGGAA
>JAURNL010000114.1 GCA_030830205.1 Crocinitomicaceae bacterium
CGAGAAATCGAATAAATTTTAATGACGAGAAATAAAGAGTCTTGCGTCTTCGAAAATGCAAAAGGTGAATGATAACGGGAATAAGTAACAAGAAGAGGAACCATAAGCGTTCAGGGTGTACAAATTCCATAAATCAAAGGTAATAAAAATGTGGAATTGACTTCAAAAAAAAACTGCCCGACAAGCGGGCAGTTTTAGATTTTTAAAGCGCTTCTTATTCTTTTGTGGAATCGAGTCGTTTTTTGTACTCCTGTGCCTTTTCAATGTTCCCAAGTTTCATATTGGTTTTGTACAAAATATCTAATATGGCTCTGTCTTCAGGATTTTGAGTGGCATATTGTTCGAGTGGAGCTAGGGCTTGTTTAAACAAGTTCATTGCTTCCGCTTCTAATTGAGCTGCTTTCGGATCTTTATAATCAAGTTCAATGGTTGCATTTCGCTTTTCGACTGCTAAATTGTAAAGGTGAGCACCTAATTGATACAGCGCTTCATTGTATGTTGGATCAATCTCAAGTGCTTTTTGAAGTGCAGCTGTTGCTTTTTCATTTTCCTTTTTATCCATGTAGCTTGTGCCAAGTACATAATAAAGCTGCTTGTTATTTGGGTCAAGTTCAAGTGCTTTGTTGATGAATTTTTCAGTTGCAGCTACATCTCCTTTTTGTAGGTTGATGTTCACTAAGCTGATTAAAATGTCTATATTTTGAGGCATAGCTTCAGAAACACGACTAGCAAAAGCAATAGCTTCGTCATACTTTTTGGCGGCAAGATAATCTTCAACTGCATAATTTGCGGCTAAGGAAGTATTGACTTCGGCATCTTTGAAATCTTCACCCAAATAAGATTTAATTTCGTGAGCTGCAATAAAGGCATCTGCAGCAGCTTCGTATTTCTTTGCGTTGTAAGCTACAATCCCAGCATTAAATACGTTATCAACACGTCCATTGATATAGTTCTGAGCGTCAGAAGTCCAAGATTTTTTAGGGTCTTCAAGGACTTTTTTAAAAGAAGCCATTGCTACATCTTTGTTTGCCTTCGCAGCAGCTTGATCAATAGCACTCCCTGAAGACATGGCTTCTAACTGTGCAATCTCATTGAGACTATAGTAAATCTGTGCTCTGTAGAGGTGTGTTTTGAAATCTTCTGCGGTTTCTGGATTTGCAGCCGCTAGGTCAATAAAGTTTTTGGCATCCGTTACCGTTTTTTTATTAGCCGCAAGCTCTCCCATAGGATTGTACTTGCGCATAAGAAGGATTGCATCGGTTACGTTCTTTTTTTGAGCAAAAGCAGCGGTACTTAAGATAAGACTCAGACCTGCCAGAAGGAGTTGTTTTTTCATGATATTAAAATTATTCGCTTTGAGCTTCATTATTTTCAATTTCCGTGCCATTTTCTGCATCTTGCTCTGAATTGAGCTCTTCCTCTTCGTCTTCAGAACGCGGAACACGTGCAATTGCAGCAATTTCGGAATTTGCTTTCAAATTGATGAGTTTGACCCCTTGGGCTGCTCGGCCCATGGTTCGGATTGTATCAATGTGCATGCGTATGGTGACACCAGATTTGGTAATGATCATCAGGTCGTCTTCATCAAAAACATTTTGGATAGAGAGTAGTTTCCCAGTTTTCTCAGTGATGTTAAGGGTTTTGACACCTTTTCCACCTCTGTTGGTTACTCGGTAAACAGGCTCTTTATCTTCTGGGTCATTGAGGAACGTGCGCTTGCCATATCCTTTTTCTGATACCACTAAAATGGTAGAGAAAATGTCTTCAACGCAGATCATACCAATAACACATTCTGAATCTGAACTCAGGCTTACACCTCTTACTCCTGATGCGTTTCTTCCCATAGGACGCACAGTAGATTCATTAAAGCGAATTGCTCGACCGTCGCTAGTAGCTAAGACAATTTCATTGTTGCCGTTGGTGAGTTTAGCTTCTAGAAGCTCATCGTTGTCGCGTATGCCAATTGCGTTAATTCCGTTACTACGTGGACGTGAATACGCTTCAAGGGATGTTTTTTTGATGACTCCTTGCTTGGTGCACATGACAATAAAGTTGTTGTCAACGTATTCTTTATCAGTTAAATCAAGTACTTTGACGTAGGCTTTAACTTTATCATCGCCTGGAATGTTGATCAGGTTTTGAATAGCACGGCCTTTTGATGTCTTGTTTCCTTCTGGAATTTCATAAACACGCATCCAGAAACAACGTCCTTTTTCAGTGAAAATAAGAAGGTAATTGTGATTAGTTGCCACAAATAAATGCTCGAGGAAATCTTGGTCTCGGG
Source organism: Crocinitomicaceae bacterium (assembly GCA_030830205.1). Taxonomy (GTDB): domain Bacteria; phylum Bacteroidota; class Bacteroidia; order Flavobacteriales_D; family Crocinitomicaceae; genus UBA952. The sequence continues at coordinate 2,285 of JAURNL010000114.1, forward strand.
TTGCAGATCCTTTGGAACCCATCCCTCCACGATTTTGAACTTTGTATTCTGCAAGGTTCGTGCGCTTGATATAACCGGCATGTGAAATAGTAACCACAACTTCTTCATCAGCAATGAGGTCTTCCATGCGCATTTCACTCGCGCTATATTCAATAGAAGAACGACGTTCGTCGCCATATTTAGAACGAATTTCAATCAATTCGTCTTTGATGATTTGCATGCGACGTTCTTCTTTGTCAAGAATGTCTTTAAGGTCTGCAATGAGCTTCATGAGTTCATCGTACTCTGCGCGCAGTTTGTCTTGTTCTAGGCCAGTAAGCTGACGTAAACGCATGTCTACAATAGCGCGTGTCTGAATGTCAGACAAACCAAAGCGAGTCGCTAAACGATCTCTGGCATCGTCAGGACTTGCTGAGGTTTTGATAATTTCAATGACTTCATCAATGTTGTCTGAGGCAATGATAAGACCTTCAAGTATGTGCGCGCGCTCTTCGGCTTTACGCAAATCAAAACGCGTACGGCGAATGACAACATCGTGACGGAATTCAACGAATTCTTGAATAAGATCACGGACATTAAGTAAGCGCGGTCTACCATCAACTAAACAAATGTTGTTGACCGAGAAGGAAGTTTGAAGTTGGGTGAATTTATAGAGTTTGTTGAGTACCACATTTGCAATTGAATCGCGTTTGATTTCAAAAACGATACGCATACCATTACGGTCAGATTCATCGCGGAGGTCAGAAATGCCTTCGATTTTTTTATCGTTGACCAATTCTGCGATCTTTTTGATCATTTCGGCTTTGTTAACCTGGTACGGAATTTCAGTAACAATGATTTGCTCGCGGCCATTTTCTTCTTCGATTTCTGCCTTACCTCTAATGACAACTCGGCCTCGACCGGTTAAAAATGCATCGCGAACGCCTTCGTAACCATAAATGATTCCACCAGTAGGGAAATCTGGTGCCTTGATGTACTGGAGCAATTCCTCTGCTGTGATGTCATGGTTGTCAATGTAGGCAATGGTACCATCTATAACTTCAGAGAGGTTGTGGGGAGCCATATTGGTAGCCATACCAACGGCAATTCCTGCAGCTCCATTGACAAGTAGATTTGGGATTTTGGTCGGTAATACACTTGGCTCTTGAAGAGAATCATCAAAGTTAGGACGGAAATCGACAGTTTCTTTTTCCAAATCGTCGAGCATTTCTTCGGCAATTTTACGCAATCGGGCTTCCGTGTAACGCATAGCCGCTGGACTATCGCCATCAACTGAACCAAAGTTTCCTTGTCCATCTACGAGTGGATAACGCAAAGACCATGGCTGTGCCATACGGACCATTGTGTCATAAACTGAACTATCACCATGAGGGTGGTACTTACCAAGTACCTCACCAACAATTCTAGCTGATTTTTTGTAAGGACGATTGGAGAATACGCCTAGGTCTTGCATACCGTAAAGCACCCTTCGATGCACTGGTTTGAAACCGTCGCGTACATCGGGTAGTGCGCGTGAGACAATAACAGACATCGAATAGTCGATGTATGCTGATTTCATTTCATCTTCAATGTTGATCTGAATGATTTTTTCGCCTTCAGCCATATTTTTGAGTTAGTCTATGCGTTAATTAATTAGAGATTCAAAGTTAACAAAATGCAGCCCCTATAGGCTTCGCTAAACTATTTTTTACTAACAAAATGCAACTATAAATTGTGAATAAAACCGGACGCTGTGCGCAGATAAAAGTTATATTTGTATCAAGCAAACGTAAACCATGGAAGCCAAATTTTCTCCACGTGTCAAAGACATGATCAGCTACAGCCGAGACGAGGCCGTTCGCTTGTCTAATGAGTTTGTGGGTGCCGAGCATTTGTTGCTTGGGCTCATTCGCCTCAACGAAGGCACGGCTGTAAACATTATCAATGAATTTAAACTCGATCTAGCCGAACTCAAAGCAGAGCTTGAAAAAATTCTTGCCAAAAGTGCAGTACGCGATTTAGTCAATTTAAATCTTCCGCTTCTCAAACAGGCAGAAAACATCATTAAGCAATCTTATTTAGAGGCGAAAGAATTCAAACAAAATATTATTGGTACCGAACATTTATTGCTTACCATACTCCGCTACGAAGATAGCGTAGCATGTCAAGTACTAAATAAGTATGGTATCATGTATGAAAACGCAAGAGACGAATACGAAATTATGTTACAAAATAAAAAACAACCAAGTGCTGAATTTCCAAGTTCTGGCCAAGAAGAAGATGAGAATTTCAGTCAAGCTCAGCGCAAGAGTGCTGACCCAAAATCCAAGACGCCAGTATTGGATAATTTTGGCCGTGATCTTACTAAAATGGCCGAGCTTGGTAGGTTAGATCCAATTGTTGGTCGCGAGAAGGAAATTGAGCGAGTCAGCCAAATCTTATCGCGACGTAAGAAGAACAATCCTATTCTCATTGGTGAACCAGGTGTGGGTAAGTCTGCTATTGCAGAAGGCTTGGCATTGCGCATAGTCCAAAGAAAAGTTTCGCGCATCCTCTTCAATAAACGGATAGTTTCGCTGGACCTTGCCTCTTTGGTTGCAGGCACCAAATACAGAGGTCAATTCGAAGAGCGTATGAAAGCTGTCATGCAAGAAATTGAGAAGAATCCCGACATCATTCTTTTCATTGATGAAATTCATACAATTATCGGTGCTGGTGGTGCTAGTGGATCACTCGACGCCTCGAATATGTTTAAGCCAGCGCTTGCCCGAGGTGAAATGCAAGCCATTGGTGCAACTACCCTAGACGAATATCGCCAGTATATAGAAAAAGATGGTGCGCTTGAACGCCGTTTCCAAAAAGTAATCATTGAACCAACATCTATTGACGAAACGATTCAGATATTAAATAATATCAAAGAACGATATGAAGATCACCACAGCGTTCGTTATACAGATGAGGCACTTGCAGCATGTGTTAAACTAACGGAGCGCTATATCACAGACAGACATTTACCAGATAAGGCCATAGATGCGCTCGATGAGGTAGGTTCAAGGGTTCATATCACTAATTTGCATGTCCCCAAAGAAATCACTGATATCGAAAGTCAAATTGAAGGCTTGAAAGGTCAAAAAGCAGAGGTTATCCGTTCACAACAATATGAAAAAGCAGCTGAGCTAAGAGATGCCGAGCGCAAGCTTCAAGAAGAATTAGAGGCGGCAAAAACAAAATGGGAAGAAGAGGCCAAAAATAACCGAGTCGTTGTAACCGAAGAGAATGTAGCTGAGGTTGTTTCCATGATGAGTGGTGTCCCAGTTACTAAGATTTCTGAATCTGAGCTAGGGAAATTGGTAAAAATGGCTGAAACCATCCGCGGTAAGGTGATTGGTCAAGATGACGCAGTTTCCAAAGTGGTTCGTGCCATTCAACGAAATCGAGCAGGATTGAAGGATCCGAATAAACCAATTGGTTCCTTCTTTTTCTTGGGCCCAACTGGTGTTGGTAAAACACAATTAGCCAAAATCTTAGCTAAAAACCTTTTTGACTCAGATGATGCACTTATTCGTGTCGATATGTCTGAGTATATGGAGAAATTTTCAATTTCAAGACTAGTTGGTGCACCTCCAGGATATGTTGGTTACGAAGAAGGTGGACAACTCACCGAAAAAGTACGCCGTAAACCCTACGCGATTGTCTTGCTCGATGAAATTGAAAAAGCACATCCAGATGTGTTCAATTTACTGCTTCAAGTTTTAGATGATGGGCATATGACAGACGGATTAGGCCGCAAAATTGACTTCAAAAATACCATTTTGATCATGACTTCCAATATTGGTGCCCGACAACTTGCTGACTTCGGAACTGGCGTTGGATTTGGCACCAAAGCACAACAAGATGCCCAAGAACAAAATGCACTTTCTGTAGTTCAAAATGCCTTGCGAAAGGCATTTTCACCAGAATTTCTTAATCGCGTTGATGACATGATTATGTTCAAGTCATTGAAGCGTGAAGATATCCATCTTATCATTGACATCGAACTTGAAAAACTCCTCGATAGAATTGGGAATTTGGGATACTTTGTAAGTTGTACTGAGGCAGCAAAAGACTTTATTGCCGAAAAAGGCTATGATGAAAAATTTGGTGCTCGTCCACTCAAAAGAGCGATCCAAAAATACATTGAAGATCCGCTTGCTGAGGAAATCATCAATTCTAATTTACAAGAAGGAGATACAATCGTTTTAGACTTTGAAACAGGTGCCGATGTGCTCAAACTCAGTATTGAGAAAGCCAAGCCTTCCAAGAAAAAAGCAGATCCAAAAGCAGAATAGTGTTAGATGAAAGTGCTGTCGGGGAACGCATTTTAGCACGGGCTAAGCAGCCTCGCTTTACGGATTTTCATCACTATTTCTTGGAGCATCCAGAAGCAATTCCATTGTTGCTACTTCTTTCTTTGTCCGACAAACCTCATCCGGTACCTGCCTACAGTGCTTGGCTGCTTGTGCACCTCGCCAAAGCTCGGCCTGCACTTTTGGCACCTTTACAAGATCAACTGACTACAGGTTTATTGGAGACCACCAACCACAGCATCCAAAGAAGTTTGCTTGTTGTTTTACTCGAGTTGCCAATCAAAAGAAGATTCAAAGCGGAGTTGTTGAATTGCTGCTTTGAGGTTTTTGCCAATCCTGATAACGCGGTGGCCAATCGGGTCTATGCGCTGTATCACCTCAAAAGATTCGTGAAAATGTATCCCGAAATAGATCAGGAGGTACGGTCTATTATTTCACTGATAGAAAGCCATGAAATGAAGCCTGCACTTCGCGTTGGAATTCGCAACTACCTAAAAAAGTAAACGATTAATGTTTCTTAACTACTTCCTCGTAAGGTACGCGCACGCGCTCGCCCCAGATTCCAGGTTCTGTGCCTAGCCCCACGGCGACTACCATATTGATTTCTGCGCGGCGTGGTAACTTAAGGTAGTGCTTCAGACGTTTTTCATCAAAGCCTTCAAGCGGGCAGCTGTGAAACCCTTCAGCAGCCACTGATAACATAAATGTTTGAGCGGCGAGCGCGCAAGACTTGTGCGTCACTATACGCACAGCAGAAGCGCCTCCAGTTCGGTAAAACGGCTTGAAAAGCCCACCAAAAAAACTAATCGTAAGTCTGAGTGCTGCCATCACACGTAGCGGATCATAGGCATAAAGGAGGGGCATCACCTTACCGTAGTATTGTAGCATCATTTTTTGTGCTTTGGTTGGTTCGCCCTGTATTTCTTTTTGGACTTGAGAAATATGCCAGTTTTTACGATCCTTCCAAAGGTCTGGTCTCGTCACAAAAACCACCATTTCTTGTGCCGTTTTAGCAGCAGACTGTCCTAAACATATTTCTGCAACCTTTGCTTTGTCAGAGGTGGAGTTGATCCAGTGGAATCCCCAAAGTTGCATGTTACTCGAATTAGGGGATAGGATACTTCTTTTGAGGCTGCGCTCAATGACTTCTTTCGGGACGGGTGTGTTTGGGTCAAACTTACGGTTGCTACGTCTGAATTGTATGATTTGTTCGAAGTTTTCTTGTTGACTCATCTTAATCTTGTTCTTGTTTGATTGCTGTAACAGTAAATCCTTCGTTTCTTAATAAATTAATAACACCATCTTGTCCACTCAAATGGCCTGCTCCAACGGCAAAAAATGTACTCTCTTTTTTCATTTGAATGCGCATAAGTTCAATCCAACTTTTATTTCGGTTTACTAAAAGCAGTTCGTTGAACTCAGGATAGTCTGCGGTTTCAACAGACATAAGTTTACCCAATTCCTCTAAGTCTTCATTGAGGTAGCAGGAGAGCAGGGTATCAAAATTTTTCATATCGCTGTTGTAGTCTTTTTTGAGCATGTCGACTTGTGTTTCCATGGGTAATTGATCAAAAAGGCTTAGCTGAAAATCAATGGTTTCAAGCCCAATTATTTGTTTATGTTTTTTCTTTGCCATTTTATTAAATTCCATTTCATAGGATGCCATTTTAGACATACTTTCTTGGATGAGTATACTTGAAAAAAACATGGGTTTAAGCTTGCTGCTACGTTCAAATTTACTCTCATTCCACTGGAGGCTATCCATGCAGTACATTTTGAGTTGTGTGTAATCCTGAGCAGACATGAAATCTTTGAGCGTCTTTCCATCAGGTAGGAGTACTCTTTGAGCAAGCGCAATTTTTTCAGAAGCACTCATATTTAGATCTACTTCCATAGCTAGTGTGCTGGAGGCTTCGAAAGCGCGTTTTAGGCTATGACTAAGTTTAAAATTTTCTTTGGGTAGGATGTGGATGGTACCATAAAGAAAGGAAGGCTCAGTAAGTCCGTTGCCAGTGATTTGATAGAGTAGTTGCGCTTTGGCTAAGCCAGAAAAGAGCACAAAAAGGAGAAGTAATTTTTTCATGTCCCAAAATTACATAAACTTTGGCTACAGCGATGAAGACTGCTTTTTTGACATTTATGTCAGTAAAATGCTGTCAGCTTGTCTTAAATGAGTCCTTGGTCTATTATTTGTTGGGCCTCTCGTAACGAATAAAAAAGTAAATATGTCAGTTGAGAATGATCTACCAAACGAGGAGCTTCAGCATGAGGAAGTCATGAACGAAGAGCAAACGATTCAAGAGCAAACAGCTAATTCAGAAAATCAAGAAGAGCAGTTGGTCGATGAGTATAAAGATAAGTTCGTCCGATTGTATGCTGAGTTTGATAACTATCGTCGCAGAACCAACGAAGAAAAATTAAATTTGATCTCCACAGCCAGTAAGGATGTTATTGTTGCGATGCTCCCAGTTTTAGATAATTTTGAGCGTGCAATCGCTACCAATGAAAGTTTGGATGATATGGACGCGATGAAAGAAGGTTTCCAATTGATCTATAATATGTTTAAAGGTATTTTAGAAGCGAAAGGTCTAAAGCCTATGGAGGCAAAAGGTCATGAATTTGACAGTGATTTACACGAAGCAATTGCCAATATTCCCGCGCCTGAAAAAGCACTCAAAGGCAAAGTGATAGAAGATGTAGAAAAAGGCTATTATCTCAATGACAAAGTTTTGCGTTTTGCAAAAGTTGTTGTTGGTCAATAAATAAAACATGAGTAACAAGCGAGATTATTACGAAGTACTAGGTGTTTCTAAAAATGCCGATGATGCTGAAATCAAAAAGGCTTATCGAAAACTTGCCCTCAAATATCACCCGGATAAAAATCCTGATGATACCAGTGCCGAAGAAAAATTCAAAGAAGCAGCCGAAGCATATGAAGTACTGAGTAATTCAGAAAAACGTTCCCAATACGATCGCTTTGGTCATGCAGGAATGGGCGGAGCCAGTGGTTTTGGTGGTGGCGGCATGAACATGGACGACATCTTTTCTCAATTTGGAGATATTTTTGGTGGAGCCTTCGGAGGTGGTAGTTTTGGCGGAAGCCGAGGAGGTTCAAGAGTTGTCAAAGGCACCAATTTACGCGTCAAAATGAAGCTAACGCTCGATGAAATTTCGGGAGGGGTCAAGAAAAAAATAAAGGTTAATAAATTAGTTCAGGCAGAGGGGGTTACCTTCAAAAATTGTCCTACCTGTCAAGGTACAGGAAGAATTACCAGAGTAGCACAAACATTCTTGGGCGCAATGCAAACGCAATCTGCTTGCCATGTTTGCCAAGGGGCAGGTAAGTCCATAGAATCTAAACCAGCCGATGCCGATGCGCAGGGTCTCAAACGACAAGAAGAAATCATCGAGATTGAAATTCCTGCTGGTGTTGAAGAAGGAATGCAGTTAAGCGTGCGCGGTAAAGGAAATGCAGGGCCTTTTAATGGTGCTCCTGGGGACCTAATCGTTGTCATAGAAGAAATTGCCCACGAAGAACTTCGTAGAGAAGGCGAGAATTTGCATTATGATGCCTATCTCCACTTTTCCGACGCTGTATTGGGTGCTTCTTTAGAAGTGCCAACTGTTGGTGGAAAGGTAAAAATAAAGGTAGATGCAGGTACGCAAAGTGGTAAAGTACTCCGCTTACGTGGAAAAGGCTTACCTAATGTACAGCGTTATGGTACCGGCGATCTTTTTGTGCACCTTCATATATATACGCCCACAAATGTGAGCAAAGAAGAACGCGAAATCCTAGAGCAACTTAGAGATTCAGAAAACTTTGATCCTTATAAAGCACAAAAAGATAAAGGTTTCTTTAGCCGAATGCGCGATATTTTTAACTGATGAAGTTTATTGCCTTTGCGCAGAAGGGCCGCAATCATATTGGGCTATACATCGGCGGAATAACAGCGCTTATTCTATTGTTTATTGTGGGTGGTCTGCCTTTGCTCATAGATGCAAAAAATCAATTTCCAGATCTTCAAATCAATATTGAAAATCCAGCGTTTGTAGAAGCATACGGGACTACGCGCTTGCTTGTAGGTGAGCTTCTCTCCTTTTTATTTGCATGCATTGGCTTTCTACTTTATTTGCGCTATGTGCACAAGCGTCCTTGGCTCACCATTTTTACTGCTTCCGGGCAATTCAGGTGGAAACGCTTTTTTGGTTTTGGATTCTTTTTATTTGGGGTTGTTTGTTTAATGACTTTTTTAGAGGTCTGGGCTAATGGGCAACTACAACTGTTGAAGTGGAATTACAAGCCTGCTGTTTTTTGGCCACTATTTTTATCTTCCTTACTGCTCATTCCTTTCCAAGCGACTATTGAAGAATTAGTTTTCCGTGTTTATGCACTTCAGGGATTCTACTTGCGAACCAAGAGCGTATGGATGAGTATTGGGCTTAGTTCAATCATGTTTGCCATGATGCATATTTCCAATCCTGAGCTTTCCGTACTTGGTCCAGGATTGTTGTTTTACTATTTCATGGCCGGTGTTTTTTTATCACTACTCACGGTTCAAGATGATGGTTTAGAATTAGCAATGGCCTTTCATATTTTTAATAATCTTTTTGGTGCATTCGTTGTATCTAGTGACTGGCAGGCTTTTCATACAGAAGCACTCTTTTTAGACCTCAGGGGTCCCGGGTCATTAATCTTTCAATTGTGTTCTGGATTACTTCTGTTTGCTGGTTTTTACTTTCTACTTTCAAAAAAATTCAGTTGGAAACCATTGACTTCATTGCGCTAGTCTAGATTTTTCTTAGCTTTAAGTCATGATTAACGTAGCTCAAGTCAGCAAATCTTATCAGCGCAAGTTGGTTCTCGATGATGTCTCTTTAGAGGTGCCTAAAGGTCAAATTTTTGGTTTGTTGGGTCCAAATGGAGCAGGTAAAACTACACTTATCAGGATTCTCAATCAAATGGCAAGTCCTGACAGTGGTAAAGTCTATTTTAATGGCCATACCATTCAAAAAGAAGATTTGCAGGATATCGGCTACTTACCCGAAGAAAGAGGTCTTTACAAGTATATGGCTGTAAGGGCACATTTGTTATTTCTGGCCCAATTAAGAGGTCTATCCAAGTTAAAGGCCATTGAAAATGTCGACTATTGGCTCCAACATTTTGAAATAAAAGATTGGCAAAATAAGCGAATTGCTTCGCTTTCAAAAGGAATGGCTCAAAAGGTTCAATTTATTGCGGCTATCGTACATCAGCCAAAGTTGCTCATTTTAGATGAGCCGCTTTCAGGTTTTGATCCGCTGAATGTGGATCTTATCATCAATGAAATCAAGGCACTCAAAGCACAAGGCACTACTATCATTTTATCCACGCACAACATGAAAAGTGTCGATGAAATTTGTGATCAAGCCGCGTTGTTACATCATGGCCAGATTTTAGCACAAGATACTGTTCAACACCTCAGAAGTAAGCATGCGAAAGGACAAATTTTTGTCCGATTTAGAGGGAATATGCTCGGTTTTGCAAATGCATTGTGGACAGACTTCACACTGCTTGAGCAACAAGAAGTTTTGCCCGGATGTTTTGAATGTGTTTTGCAAATTCGAGGCCAGCGTAGTGTAAATGATCTCATGCGAAATCTTCAAGATCAAGTGCAAGTAGAGCACCTAGAATTGCTTTTGCCTTCAATGCAAGAAGTTTTTATTGACCTTATTACTCAAAAAGAAAATCAGCATGTCTAAGTTTTTACTACTTACTCAGCGTGAAATCCAGGAAAGACTTGGTCAGAAAGGCTTTTGGTATATGCTCGTTTTGGGTCCATTAGTGGTGCTTCTCCTTTTAGTTGCCCTCTTACTTGCGGCAGATCAAGGAAAGCAAGAATTAAATGTTTTGATAGCAGATCCAGGGCAAATTATGGATCATCGATTAATGGCTCAAGAAGAAAAGAATATCCATTATTTCTTCCTTGATGACTACCTTGAACTCGATGAATTTGAGCGTGCTAAATCGTATCATGATTTTGATATTTTAGTGGAACTGAATGAAAAGGTCCTCAACAATAAAAAGTGTTTTGTATTCTACAAAGACCAGTTGGGGCTTGATGCCCGTATGGAGTTAAAATTTCAAATTGAGAAACGCCTAGAGGAGCTTATTGCCGCCCAACACTCAGACATTAGTGAGCAAGCGTTTCGTCAGATTAAGCAAGGGATTATCTTTGATTTTCGAGATTTAAAAGATCCTAAAAATGAGTCCAAGGAGGCAAATGCTTGGGCAGGTTTCATATTTGGCTCCTTTATATTATTTTTTGTAGGGCTATATGGAATGACCATTTTTAGAGCTACCATTAGAGAAAAAAGCAATCGAATTGTAGAGGTATTACTAGCAAGTGTCCGTCCTCAACAATTGATGTTGAGTAAAATTGTAGGCATTGGATTGGTCGCATTGTTACAGCTTCTTGGCTGGGGTATAGTCTTGTCTTTAGGTTATGTACTCTTGCGAGAAACTATTTTTGTTGATATCCTTGATCCAAGTCACTGGGGTGAGGGAGGCCCAGAAAGGCTTAATCCACTCTCCATACTCGTTTTTGAACAGCTGAATTTACCTGTTTTAGGGTTGCATTTTGTGATGTTTTTTGCGGCAAGTTTCCTTTTTTATGGCGCCCTCTTTGCAGTGCTAGGTGCTCGCAGTACAGCAGATGCAGATGGCCAACAATATCTACTTCCTTTGATCTTTTTGATTTCTTTTGGAGTTTTCACAGGCATTTTTAGTGTCTATTTTCCAAATACGACTTTAACTCAATTCTTTGCCTATTTACCTTTTAGTTCTCCTGTTTTAGCCATGATTGCGCTAGCGAAAGGATTCAACGTTGTCTCCTATACCCAAATTCTTTTAAGCTTGTTAGTGTTGCTAATATCTGCTTTTTTATTACTCAAACTCGCAGGGCGTTCGTATAAAAATACCATACTTAAATTTTAGTTCAAATGAGGGCGGTCATTGATCTTGGAACCAATACTTTTAACCTGCTCATCGCTGACACCCAAAGCCGTCAAATATTATTTCAAACCAAAGAGGGTGTTGCTCTTGGGATGGGTGGAATTAATGAAAAGCGCATTGATGAAGCCGCAATGGCGAGGGCTTTTGAAACACTCTCTAGGTTTAAAGAACACTGTGAGCTCTGGAAAATAGAGGATATTCGCGCTATCGGTACCTCTGCGCTTCGAGATGCATCAAATGCACAAGAGTTAATTGAAAAAGCAAGAATTCATTTAGGTCTACATATTGAAATTATTTCTGGTTTGAAGGAGGCAGAACTTATATATAAAGGGGTGCAACTCACCTACACTTTCGAGAAACCCGCACTTATTATGGATATTGGAGGTGGGTCGACTGAATTTATTGCAGCGACAGCTCAAGGTCCTTATCTTGCAAAATCATTTGATATCGGGGTTTCGCGACTTTTTCAATCTTTTGATTTTTCAGATCCCTACACCGTATTAGACATCGAAAAGGTAGAAAAGTACTTGGCAAATAAATGCGGTTCCTTTTTTAGGCAGGATCTACCAGAGGTTTTAATTGGTTCTTCAGGTAGTTTTGAAACATTCTATGAACTCATGGCGCAGGAAGTTTTTAATTCCCATGGAGAAGCGGTGAGGGTAGAGGTGAGTGATTTTGAAAGTATGCTCGATCAAATTATCGATTCTACACAGTCAGAACGTGATCAAAATCCTCATATTATTCCTATACGTAAAAAGATGGCACCACTTGCAGCAATCAAAACCAGATGGGTGCTACGTAATGCACCAATTAATCAAATATACATTTCACCTTTTTCTTTGAAGGAAGGTGTTTTATTCGGAACCATATGATCAAATTGATCTGCCTCTATTTATGCTTGAGTGTAGCTGTTCTTCATGCGCAAAGACAATATGACGTTGACCACTATTTATTAGAAGTTCAATTTTCAGAAGATTTTCAAATGCTGAAAGTGAATGAACAAATTCAGTTATCCTTCACGGATACCTGCTCTGTATTGGCCCTGGACTTAGTAGCCCCAAAAAATGGAAAAGGTATGGTGGTCAAGTATGCAGATCTTTTTAGAGATTTTTTTGAGCCGCCCTATCTATTGGAGTGGGAACAACAAAATGAAGTTCTTATGCTTTCACTCCGAAGAGTTTTTCAAAAAGGTGAGATTTTTACCATCCATATTACGCTTGAAGGTAGTCCGCAAGATGGTCTGATAATTGGCCAAAATAAATACAATGAACCCACTATCTTTGCAGACAACTGGCCCAATCGGGCTCATCATTGGTATGCTTGTAATGATCACCCATCAGACAAAGCGACCTATGCATTTTTTGTTGAAGCACCTATCGACTATAAGGTTGTTGCCAATGGCAGCTTGATCTCCAAATCATCAAAAGCTGAGCGAAACTCAAATGTTTGGCATTATGTCATTAGCGAACCTATACCGACTAAAGTTGCAGTTATCGGAATAGCAGATTTGCTGACAAAAGATGTAGGTCAAGTGGGTCAAATTCCCATTTTAGGTACAGTTTATCCAAAAGACAGCTTGTTAGGTCTTTCTTCCTTTGCTGTGGCTCCACATATTCTTCAGTTTTACCAAGATTTGGTAGGACCATATCCATTTAAAGAACTGAATAATGTGCAATCAACGACGCGCTACGGCGGCATGGAAAACGCTGGCTGTATTTTCTATGACGAAAATTCCTTGAACGCCGATTTGCGCAGCACCCATTTGATTGCCCATGAGATAGCACATCAGTGGTTTGGAAATGGAGTCACTGAGGCCGATTGGCAGCATTTATGGCTAAGCGAGGGTTTTGCGACTTACCTCACCAATATGTACATCGAAACCTATGAAGGTCAAAAAGCTTTTAATAAACAGCTCCAAAGTGATCGAATTCGTGTCATTAATTTATACAATAATGGATTTCATCAGGCGCTTGTTGATTCCCTCACACCAAGCCTGCTAGATCGCCTCAATGCAAATGCGTATCAAAAAGGAGCTTGGGTTTTGCATATGCTTCGCCACGAAATGGGTGATTCCTTGTTCAAATTAGGCCTGCAACAATTTTATACGAACTACCAATACCAGAACGCCACTTCTCAAGATTTTGCGCACCTCATGGATAGCCTCAGCCCCAAAGATTTAGCGCCTTTTTTCAATCAATGGTTGTATCAATCAGGGCATCCGCAATTGAAAACGCGTATCTTTTCACAAAAAGGGAGGCAATATCTAGAAGTCACTCAAATACAAAATGAGCTATTTACCTTTCCATTGCAAATAAGCATTGTAGAAAAGGGGACGACGATTCAAACGTTAGAGCTACTTATAACCAAGCGAACTCAAGAATTTAGAATGCCAAATGGAGTCCATGCAAAGGATATGACAATCGATGCGGACCCTCATTTACGACTTCTATTTGAACTAGTAAAGTAGTGTTTACTGAAAATCAGCCTCATCAAAGTCCTTTGAGCTGTCTGCTACCATGGATTTAATCACCATGATTTCGTCTTCGTTGAGGTAGCGCCATTGACCCACCGGAAGATCGAGTTTGATGTTCATGATGCGGATGCGTTTGAGTGTAGCTACGCGGTAGTCAAAGAATTCGCACATGCGACGAATTTGCCGATTGAGACCTTGTGTAAGGATAATTCTAAAGGTAAAAGCATCGATTTGACGAACCTCGCAACGGCGTGTCTTAGTACCTAAAATAGGTACGCCTTGGCCCATTTTGCGAATGAAATCAGGGGTGATGCGCTTGTTCACCCGAACGACATATTCTTTTTCGTGATTATTGCGCGCTCGCAAAATCTTATTGACGATATCCCCGTCGTTGGTCAAGAAAATGAGCCCCTCGCTGGGTTTGTCTAGTCGACCAATCGGAAAAATACGTTTTGGGTGATTGATGTAATCAATGATGTTGTCTTTTTCACGGATGTGATCAGTGGTGCAGACAATTCCTACAGGTTTGTTGAAAGCAATATAGATGAAATCTTCTTGCGGCGCGCCTACGGGTTCGTCGTCTACGGTGACGACATCTCCGGGCATTACTTTGGTGCCCATCTCAGGAACGTGTCCATTGATCATGACCCTCCCGCGTTCAATGAGTTGGTCAGCTGCTCGGCGAGAGCAA
>JAURNL010000115.1 GCA_030830205.1 Crocinitomicaceae bacterium
AAGTTGCCTCACACCAGATTAGCATTCCAATTAGAAACTTTAGCTCAACTCAATACCAGTGGCTGCAGTCAACTAGAACTGCTATTCTCGGCCAATCTCGGCCATCAATTAGTGCCTGTAGAACGGGCTGCTAGCGGGGGAGAGCTTTCAAGGCTAATGCTGGCTTTACAAAAAATGATTTCAGAAAAGAAAGCTTTGCCTACCATTATTTTTGATGAAATTGATACAGGTGTATCAGGTGATGTAGCACTCAAGATTGGTAAGTTGCTCAACGAGATGTCCTCAAAGGGCCAGTGCATGGCTATTTCTCACTTACCCCAAGTAGCTGCCAAAGCAGCTCATCATTGGATGGTTCAAAAGAATATCATTGGTGATCGTATGCAAACAAGTGTCAAAGTACTTGATGCTACAGCCCGCATTCAAGAAATTGCCAGGTTACTGAGCGGTGAGGAAATTTCAACAGCAGCTATTGCCAATGCTAAGGCCTTATTGAAATAAATATGGATTCCTTCATTCCATTTACTCATCAACAACCCAAAATGCTTATTGGAAGTTGTTTTTCAGATGAAATAGGACGCATCTTAGCACAAAATGGCTTCGATTGTTTGTGTAATCCGGGCGGCACACTTTTTCATCCTTTGGCAATTGCTCGCTTACTTAATTGGGCTCTTGATGAGCCGAGTCCTTTGCGCCATTTTCAGCGTCATGATGTATTTTTAAGTTGGGATCTATCAGGCACATTTTATGCCATGTCTGCCACAGCGTTTGAGCAAAAGACCAATGCTTTACATCAAAATCTTCGCAATTACCTTCAAAGGAGCTCCCACTTGATTATTACATTTGGGACCTCTTGGGCTTATTTCCTACCAGAAGATCAACAACTTGTAGCAAATTGTCACAAAGCACCGGCTAAGACCTTTCGCAAAGAACTTACAGAGGAGGCTGTTATGAAAGTAGAATGGCTGCGCCTGGTGGAAAGACTAGCAGCCAAAAATCCTCAACAAAGGCTCATTTTTACTGTAAGTCCAGTTAGACACATAAAAGATGGACTAATAGAAAACAACCGTAGCAAAGCAAGACTGCTTTTATTGACAGAGCATTTGAGTACTCTTCCCAATTGTACATATTTTGAATCCTATGAATTGGTCATTGATGTGTTAAGAGACCATATATATTTTAAAGAAGATGGTGTTCACCCTAATCAAAAAGCGATAAATGAGGTGTGGGAGCTGTTTCAATCCCAAATGCTAGATCAAACAACACAGCAATTACTCAAAGAATGGGCGGCAATTCAAAAAAGCAAGTCTCACCGGCTACTTTATCCTGAAAGTATACAAGCTAAGCAACTTCAAAGTGAATTAATCGAAAAAGAACGTGTTTTTTTAAAGAAACATCCTTTTTTCACGGATTCCACTCCTGCATAAATTGGACTAAAAACGCTTCCATGTAAGCATGTCTCTGTGCAGCAATTTGCTTTGCTGCGGGAGTTTCCATTCGGTCTTTTAAAAGCAATAGCTTTTCATAGAAATGATTGATTGTATGGCTCTTGTCTTGCGCATATGCTTCTTTACTCTCATGTAAAGTAGGGGGGTGAGAGGGGTCATATAAGGCACGATTCCTACTACCGCCAAAGGCAAAGGCCCTTGCAATTCCTATCGCACCAATTGCATCAAGACGATCAGCATCTCGTACAATGCTCCCTTCTAATATTGTGCAATCATCATTCACCCCTGCGCCTTTATATGAAACGATACTTACAATTTGGGCTATTTTATGAGCAAGGGGCTCAGGTGCATGAAGCTGAATGAGTAATTCATAAACTTCCTGGGAGCCTTTCTCAAAATCACCGCCATTATATTTATGATCGGAATAATCGTGAAGTAGCGCTGCGAGTTCAATGATTAAAGGGTCGCCACCAGATGTGCGTTGGAGAAGTAAGGCATTTTTCCTAACGCGGTCAATATGATGCCAATCATGGCTTCCTTCTTGGTCCATGAACTTGGTCTTTACCAATTGTTCTACCTGGGAGAGTAGATGACTCATTAGATTTTAATGATGCGTTTGACTTGGCTTTTTCCATTGCTAAAAACGGTCATCAAATAGGGCCCTGCTTTAAAGTTTGCCAATGAAAAAGCTAGTTGATTGGTCGAGAGCAATAACTGACCTTCCAAATTTCTGAGCTCAATCAAATCAATTGGTTCATTTGAGGAGATATTGACGACGTCTTTACTAGGGTTAGGGTAGACATTAAAGTAAAACGTCGGGTGCGTCAAAATACCAACAGGATCTTCTTTTCTAACCTCAATATCATCAAGATATAACTTAAACCCATCATAGGTTCTCAGGACAAAGGCAATGTAGATCGTAGAGTCGTTATATCCAGCTTGGCTAAGGTCTACTTGACGAAAGGTCCATTCAAAATTTTCTTCTTCTACTGCACCAATTGTATCTATAAAAGCTGCCGGATCATTGGTAGTGGTAGAAACCAAGACTAGGTAATCATCTGGGAAAGAAGGGTCGTGAGATTTTGCATCCCAATGTAAAAAATTGCCAAAACTCCCCAGGGTTAGTGCTGGAGTAATGAGCCAACGGTTGGCAGTGTCTGGGGTTTCAAAATAAGAACTCACTGCAGCAACTGTATCTAGTTCATTTTCTGGATCAGCAGTGCTTATCCAACCACTGGCATATGCTTGTACTTGAAGCTGTGGAGCTTGCCCGTCAAGGTTCAACAAGGTGTAATTTGTTGGGATACCTGTCTGAAAATCAGTATTCAGAAGAATAGTTTGTCCTAGTATAGTTGTGCTCAAGAGTAATATGGACAATAATGCAGTAAATTTCATGGTATAAAGATAGTCATTCTAGTTAGTCGACCAATGTGATCAATATTTCGTTGAATTCTTGGTAAAAGACGTCAAACTCGATTAAATGTTTCTTAAAAAACGCATAAATAGCAGGCCAATCGTCTTTATCAAAAAAATGAAGACCCTCTTGCACCCATGAAATTCTACCTATTGTTTGACCTTCTGGATTGATGTATTGGGAGTCCCAATGTGTTGTTATGGACATATGGTTTTCTAAAACCACTTTTAATTCGGTAAGTTGCTCCCAAAAAATAGCCTGAATTCCTTTGTCTTTAAACTGGATATCGTAACAAATAGCAACTTTTTTACCCTCGCAAATCATGCGTAGATAAGTGTTTTTTACTTGAGTTGGATAATTAACCCAATTTATACGCCTTCCAGTTACAGACATAGAGGCGCGCATTTGCATTTTAAAGCCAGCCCAAAAAGCTTCATTCCAAGCTTTGCGTTCTTCTTTAGCGAGCATAGCGCATACTACTGATTTCCCTTGGCGTGATCAGCCAAAAACTGTTGCAAACCAATATCGGTAAGCGGGTGTTTCACTAATGCTTTAATTGCAGAAAGTGGACCAGTCATGACGTCAGCGCCGATACTTGCACAATTTATAATGTGCATTGGATGTCTTACAGAAGCGGCTAAAATTTCAGTATCAAATGCGTAGTTATCGTAAATCAAACGGATTTGCTCTATGAGTTGTAAACCATCTGTAGATACATCATCAAGGCGTCCTAAGAATGGGGAGATATAGGTTGCACCAGCTTTTGCCGCAACAAGCGCTTGTCCTGCAGAGAAAATAAGTGTACAATTGGTGCGAATGCCTTTATTTGAAAAATATTTGATCGCTTTTAGACCTTCAGCAAGCATTGGAATTTTTACGACAATATTTTTATGCAAAGCTGCCAATTCTTCTCCTTCTTTAACCATGCCTTCAAAGTCTGTTGCAATAACTTCTGCACTGACAGGTCCGTCCACAATATTACAAATATTGACATAGTGCTGTAGGATGTTTTCCTTTCCGGTAATACCCTCCTTAGCCATCAAGGATGGATTTGTAGTTACACCATCTAGGATTCCCATGTCATGGGCTTCAGCAATTTCTTTAAGGTTGGCTGTATCAATAAAAAATTTCATGTAATTATTTTTTGCGGTTTTTAAGCATTTCTTGTTGTTGGCGTTGCATTTCTTCTAAACGCTCTTGGAATTTTGATTTTTTCTTCACTTTCGGATTCGCAGCGTTATTGGCTTTTCTTTCTGCCATTTTTGCCTTGAGTTTATCTTCATTCACAAAGAAATATTTGATAAGGAGCATCATTACAATGGAAAGCAGGGTAGAAATAAAATAGTAATAGCTAAGCCCGGCAGAATAATTATTGAAGAAGAAGATCATCATGAAAGGAAAAATATACATAATGATGCGCATATCGGGCATGCCTGGTTGTTGAGGCTGCTGCATATTACCGCTATTCATGTAAGTGTAGGCTAGGGTAGTACCCGCCATAAGAAGCGTGAATAATGAAATGTGGTCGCCATAGACTGGAATATGGAAGCCGAAGTCTAAGATTGAATCAAAAGAACTCAAGTCATTAGCCCATAAAAAGCCTTGTTGACGCAGTTCGAATGCAGCGGGGAAGAATCGGAAAACGGCAAGCAAAATAGGCATCTGTATGAGCATCGGAACACAGCCGGCTAATGGACTAGCACCTGATTCTCGGTACAACGTCATCATTTCCATTTGCTTTTTCATGGCGTCCTCTTGCTTGGCATATTTGGCATTTAGTTCGTCAATTTCTGGCTTCAAGATGCGCATCTTAACAGATGAAACAAACATCTTCCATTGCACTGGCATGAGAATGGTTTTCAGAATAAGCGTCAGTACAAGTATGGCCCAACCGATGGCCATACCATTTTGGAGCAGTAAATTGAAAATAGGTTGCACTGCATAGATATTGATCCAACGGAACAATCCCCACCCAAAATTTAGAATATCGTCGTAACCGCTATCATAACTCTTGAGTACTTCGTAGTCGTTTGGTCCAAAAAACCAATTGAACGATGCTTGGTTATTTTGAAAATCTAGCGCCATGGTTGCATGGTATCCTTTGAGGTGAGTCCATGCTTGTGGGTGACCTTCTTTAAAGCTTTCTATGTAAAATTTGGTGCCTTTCTTAGGAAAGGGATTTGACGGATGAAGGATCGCTGAAAAATAACTTTGCTTGAAAGCAACCCAGTTGATGTTTTCTTCTGCCTGAGCAGACTCAGAAGAGGTTTCAGAGAGGTAGTCCAAACCGCTTTCAGCTTGATCAAAGCAAATTGTTGAAACACGACGCTGCTCTGAAAACAAGCGTTCCGTTTTTTTGAAATCTGCAGCCCAATTTAAAACTGTATTCTCTAAAATGAAACCCTTATTGTCGGTAACTTCAATTTTATAAGACAAGTCATGACCATCATTAGGGAGTTGATAAGTTTGGCGGATAGTTCCTTCGTTAAATTTGGCTTCAAAGACGGCCATTTTTTTATTGCGCTTAACCAAATCAAAAAGGTAATCTTTCGTGTAAATTTTACCTTTTGGGGTGCTCAGGACTAATTGATTTTGTGCATCTCCATCCTCAAAAAGACATAAGGCGTTGTCTTTTTGAGCTGCAAAGTCTTTGTAATTTTTGTACGATTTCAGATAGACACCAGCAAGCTGACCTCCTTTTGAATTAAGTTCTATACGTAATTCTTTGTTTTCAATTACAGATAGCTCGCCTTTTTGAACTACTTGAGAAGCAGCACTCGGAGCATTTGATCGAGTATTAGATTTATTTGTTGAAGGCTTATTCTTTTGATCAGCTTTTTGACTAGGTGTAGCTTCTCTCTTTTGTGCAGCTTTGATTTTGGCCTCTGAAGGCTGATTCATGACGGAAAAAACCGTGATGATGAGGCCAATTAAAACAAGGCCAATTGTGGAGTTGCGATCCATAGGTTTAGTGTTTTTTATTTTTAAGCGCCGCTTTCACAAAAGCGACAAAGAGTGGGTGAGGGGCATCGACTGTACTTTTGTATTCCGGATGGAATTGGACGCCTACAAACCAAGGGTGAGCTGGTATTTCTACTACTTCTACCAATCCTGTTTCTGGGTTTTTACCAGCGGCAATCATGCCATTGGCCTCGAAGTCGGAAAGGAATTGATTATTGAATTCGTAGCGGTGGCGGTGTCGCTCAGAAATATTATTGTTTTGGTAAGCTTTCGCTGTATTTGAATTAGGCTTGAGTTCGCATTTGTATGCGCCAAGACGCATTGTACCACCCATATTTGAAATTCGTTTTTGCTCCTCCATCATAGATATAACAGCAGCATTTGTGTTTTCAGACATTTCTGTAGAGTGAGCGTCTTGTAGACCTAAAACATTTCTTGCAAATTCAATGACAGCTATTTGCATGCCTAAACAAATTCCTAAAAACGGTATGTTGTTTTCACGGGCATAGCGTACCGCTTCAATTTTGCCATCAATGCCTCTCGATCCAAAACCAGGAGCAACAAGTATACCATCTAAACCGTTTAATTCACTATCAATAGACTCAGGGTCAAGCGTTTCAGAGTGGATCCAATTGAGTTCTACCTTCGTTTCATTTGAAACACCAGCATGAATAAAAGCCTCTGAGATGGATTTGTAGGCATCTTTGAGCTCTACGTATTTTCCGATTAATCCAATTTTTACGGTGTGTTTTGGGTTTTTGAGGCGCTCCAAAAAGGATTTCCAGTTGTCTAGTTTCGGGCTTTGTTTTTTAGATAAGCCAAGTTTATCGAGCACGACGGTGTCAAGTTCTTCGGCCTGCATGAGTAAAGGAACGTCGTAAATAGAAGCTGCATCTCGAGCTTCGATCACGGCATTAACAGAGACGTTGCAAAACTTCGCTATTTTTTTGCGCAAGCTTAAATCAAGTTCGTGTTCAGTACGACAACAAAGGACGTCTGGTTGTACACCAAGCTCTAGTAATTGTTTAACAGAATGCTGTGTGGGTTTGGTTTTGAGCTCCCCAGCTGCAGATAAATAGGGTACAAGCGTAAGGTGAACTACTATACAATCATTTTCATACTCCCATAGCATTTGACGCACAGCTTCCACATAGGGTAGGGATTCTATATCACCAACGGTACCGCCAATTTCAGTAATCACGATATCGAACTGACCATTTTTGGCAACGGCCTGAATGCGCTCTTTGATTTCGTCGGTGATATGTGGAATAACTTGTACCGTTTTTCCTAAATAATCGCCTCGGCGTTCTTTTTCAATCACGGACTGATAAATGCGACCGGTTGTAACATTGTTAGCTTGGGAGGTGGGAACATTTAAAAAGCGCTCGTAGTGCCCAAGGTCTAGATCGGTTTCGGCGCCGTCGTCCGTAACGTAGCATTCTCCGTGCTCGTAGGGATTGAGTGTTCCTGGATCAATATTGATATAAGGATCTAGTTTTTGAATGGTGGTGGTATAACCACGAGCTTGTAAAAGTTTTGCTAACGACGCAGATATGATACCTTTTCCTAGAGAAGAAGTCACACCCCCGGTTACAAAAACATACTTGGTTGAATTGGACATAAATCGTTTGTAACTACGGGAAACAAAGGTAATACATTATTTCTTATCCTGCCAAGTAAAATAGCTTTGTTGTTGCTTGGGACGGTCGATTTCTGGCTCGTTTAGTGGTTCACAAGGTAAAAGTGATTGCTGACAATCTTTGGGTAGTGCCTGATATAGTTTGGTCCCGTCGCTTTTCCAAGCTATCATTTCGTCACTCACTTCTTTGATTACTTTCGCTGGATTTCCTACGACAAGACTTCTAGATGGAATTTGCATTTTGGCAGGTACAAAGCAAAGTGCACCTATAATTGATTCCTTACCAATTTCAACGTCATCCATGATTACAGCGTTCATGCCAACCAAACAATTCTCACCAATTATACCTCCGTGAATGATGGCACCATGACCAATGTGTGCGCCCGGTTTGAGGTGAACTGTTGTTCCTGGAAACATATGGATAACACAATTTTCTTGAACGTTGCAACCGTCCTCGATAATAATTTGTCCCCAATCACCACGTAAAACTGCACCTGGACCAACATAGACATTTTCTCCTATAATGACATTTCCAGTCACGTTGGCTTGTGGATGTACAAAACTTGATGATTTAACTACCGGTTTGAAACCATTGAAGGAGTAGAAGGCCATGATCTATATGTATTGAGTCGTAAAGTTAATCCTCGAAACCATATTATCCAAGTAATATTCTATTTAACATAATATTAATTATATGACAATAAACAATTCAGAACTAGAATCGTTGTATATCTTTGCACTGTGTTTAGTACCGATCAACAAACCCTTCACGACCTTGAGTTCGATGCCATCAAAACTTGGCTAGAAAAATTCTGTATAGGACCTACAGCTTTAAAGCAAGTTCAGACTTTGCAGCCACGAACACAATTCGTGCAGCTACGCGCGGAACTTAAACGACTAGACGAACTTCGTTTGGTACGTGTTCATGGTGAAAAATTTCCATTACTAGAATTCGAAGAGTTACTACAAGAAATCAAATTGCTCGGTATTCAAAAATCTGTTATTTCCCTCGAAGGATTTAGGAGAATTTACCAGGCATCTGAACTTGTTAATGCACTTGTGTTATTCTTTGAAAATTCACTTTTCAAGTACCCGTTATTAGAAGGACTCACACAAGACGTTTATTATACAAGAGCCATCATAGAGGAAATCGACCAAGTTTTTGACCGCAATGGTCAAATCAAAGACGATGCCTCGCCCTCACTTTCCGAGATTAGAGCGCGTATTAGGGTGTTGCGCAATCAAATCAATAAGAATTTCGATAAAGAACTCAGACGTTATAATAAAGATAAGGTCTTGGCAGAGACACTTGAAACTTATGTCAACGAACGTCGGGTGCTCACCGTGCTTTCTACATTTAAACGCAAAGTCGCGGGCAACATACACGGTTCGAGTAAAACAGGAAGTCTAACATTTATAGAACCACTGGTCAATGTTCCACTCAATAATGAATTAGAATTCCTATTTGATGATGAGCGCAAAGAAATCCACCGAATTTTACAAGCACTTACGGGTTTAATGGTACAATACCGTCCGCTAATTAACGCTTATCAAACGCTTTTGACCCGGCTTGATTTTCTAAATGCAAAATCCAAGCTCGCCCTTGAAATGCAAGCCGTCCTACCTGCAATTGGTCAGCATACTGGCATGCATCTCAAACAGGCCTTTCATCCACTGCTAAGACGTTCTAATCAACAAGCGGGTAAACCTACCTTTGCACAAGATCTTAAGTTGCAGCAAAAATCAAGAATGTTGGTGATTTCTGGTCCAAATGCGGGTGGAAAGAGCATTACACTGAAGACTGTAGGTTTGCTACAACTCATGCTTCAAGCAGGTCTTTTGGTACCTGTCGCACCAGATAGTCAAATGTGTTTTTTTAAGCAGATTTATTCGGATATTGGCGACAATCAATCTATTGAAAATGAGTTAAGTACATACTCTTATCGATTGCAAAGAATGAAGTTCTTTTTGAATCGTTCTAACGCCCAAACCCTGCTTTTACTCGACGAATTTGGTACAGGTTCAGATCCTGAATTAGGTGCTGCATTGGCCGAGGTCTTCTTTGAACAAATGTACAGCCTAAAGGTCTTTGGAGTGCTCACAACCCACTACAGCAATATCAAACTAAAGGCCGATGAGTTGCCGGAAGCACAGAATGGGTGTATGTTATTCAATGAAAAGGACCTTACCCCACTATATCAATTCTCTATTGGGCAACCGGGTAGTTCATTTACATTTGAGGTTGCACAACTCAATGGTATTTCTAAAGAGCTGATCAAAGAAGCCAAACTCCGTTTGGATCAACAAAAAGTGAGATTAGATAAGCTTTTGGGTGGCTTACAAAAAGAGCGTAATCAAATGCTAGCACAAAATAAGCGCTTGGCAGCTGCTGCTGCAGAAGCCGAAAAGTCAAGCGCGCAGCACGAGCAAGAAATACTCAAATTACAACATAAACAAAACCAATTATCTCAGGTCCAAGAAACCAGTCAGCGCCAATTGCAGGCAGGTAAAAAAATGTTGGCGTTCATTGAAAAATTCAACGCTACCTCACGTAAAAAAGACGTAAATACTACACTATTTCAAGAACTTAGCCAATATTTAAGGTTAGAAAAATCTAAACAAACGCTCAAGAAAAAAGCACCTATCCCCTCTCCTACTCAAAAACCAACAAAAAAAGAGGTGCAGCGTGCAGAAAAGTACGAGCAAGAACGCATTAAAGTGGGCTCTCAAGTTCAGCTTATTCAGACGAATCGCATTGGAATAGTAGAAGAAATAAAAGCGAAGCAATTGACAGTTATATTTGGTCAAGCCCGCATAAAAGTACATCTAGAGAAACTTCGCTTTCTGGCTGATTGAAATTTAACATTAGTTACATAGGAATCCCTTGAAAATGCGTAACTTTGCCCTCAATTTTTTAATTTATCCATACATATGAGTAGTACAGCACTTGGAAACCACATCTTGGTAGAGTTTATGAATTGTGATCCACATGTCATGAACGACGTTGCAGCAATCGAACGCGATATGGTAGGCGCAGCCCGAAAAGCTGAAGCCACCGTAATCAACTCTACTTTCCACCATTTTTCACCTTACGGTGTTTCGGGTGTTGTTGTGATACAAGAAAGTCACTTGGCTATTCATACTTGGCCAGAATATGGGTACGCAGCTGTTGATGTCTTTACTTGTGGCGATATGAATGCATGGATTGCATTTGATCACCTCAAGGAGTGTTTTGGTGCAAAGTCCTATTCAGCTATAGAAATGAAGCGAGGATCAGTCAATTTATTGACCCGCAATGATTTTGATATCACAAGTGCTCGTGAAAAGGCTGCTGAGTGGCGCAATCCTGATTTTTATACAAGAAACGTTTGGTTTACTGATAAAGACGAAGATCAAGCACTTTCCTTACGATTTACCGGAGATGTCTTTTTTGACGTACAGTCTCCATTCCAGCGCGTACGCATATTAGAATCTACCAAATATGGTAAGATGTTAGCCCTTGACGATATGGTCATGACCACTATCAAGGATGAGTTTCATTACCACGAGATGATAGCACACCCGAGCTTATTTACCCTTCGAAATGCCAAAAATGTTTTGGTAATCGGTGGTGGCGATGGTGGTACTGTTCGCGAAGTTTTACGCCATAGTAACATTGAAAAAGTGACTATGGTAGAAATTGATGGAGAAGTCATCAAGGCATGCAAGGAACATCTTCCTGAGATTGCAGCCGCATTTGATGACCAACGATTAGAACTCATCGTAGACGACGGCATTGCTTTTGTTAAAAATGCTCCTGATGCAATTTACGACCTTTTGATCGTTG
The DNA here is from genome assembly GCA_030830205.1 of Crocinitomicaceae bacterium. Taxonomy (GTDB): domain Bacteria; phylum Bacteroidota; class Bacteroidia; order Flavobacteriales_D; family Crocinitomicaceae; genus UBA952. The sequence continues at coordinate 11,286 of JAURNL010000115.1, forward strand.
ATGGTTCAGATCCAGTTGGACCAGCAGAAGGTTTGTTCAGCGTAGATTTCTATCAAAATTGTTACCGCACACTTAAAGCAGATGGTATATTGGTGGCTCAAGGAGAATCCCCTAAATTCAATGAAAAAGCATTCGCCGAATTGAATCAAACACTTCAATCTATCTTCGGAAAGGCCAATGCACCAGTAGGACTCTTTTTTGTTCCTACCTACCCTACCGGAATGTGGTCCTTCCAGTATGGCCTTAAAGGTTCAGCAGATCCACGCAAAATAACTAATACAGAAGAAATTCAAGCTTTTGTAGCGGACAAAGGTCTTCGTTATTATAATGAAGATATCCATTTCTCCACTTTTGCACTTCCAAATTTTGTAAAGCAATTAATTCAAAAATAACATGACAATTTCCCAAAACAAGGTCGTCACCTTGACCTACAAGCTCTCTGATCACACAACCGGAGAAAAAATCGAAGAAACAACTCCGGAAAATGCCTTGACCTTCTTGTACGGTGTAGGAGGAATGATTCCAGAATTTGAGGAAAAATTAGCGGGCAAAGCCGCTGGTGAGCACTTCGATTTTCATATTTTAGCTGCTAATGCATACGGAGAACAAGATCCACAGCACATTGTAATGCTACCCTCTAATATTTTTCATGATGAAAATGGCAACTTTGATAACGAAATGTTCAAGGTAGGCAGTATGGTTCCTATGTCAGATAACGAAGGAAACCAGCTACGTGGCCGTATCCTAGAAGTTGCTGAAGAAACAGTTCAAATGGACTTTAATCACCCGCTTGCTGGCACAGATTTACATTTCACAGGTACAATTCTTGAAGTACGTGACGCCGAGGCAGAAGAATTGGCACATGGGCATGCACATGGCCCTCACGGTCATCAGCACTAAACACAACAAATTAGCTACTTTATTGTTAGAGAGCGTATAACGGTATATTTCGTTATACGCTTTTTTTTAATCTGACAATATATGGCTACTGTATTTGAAACCAGACTTATAGGCAATATAGGCAAAGATGCACACATCAAATCGATGGATCGTGGAATAATTGCCATTAATTTTCCAGTTGCACATAATAAAAATTGGAAAGACAAAAAAACGGGGCAAATGCGAACCAAAACCACCTGGGTTAATTGTACAATTTGGAAGCGAGAAGGCTCCAATATGCGCATCCTTGATTTTTTAACGCGCGGTACGCTTGTAGAAGTACTTGGAACCCCATTTGCCAAATCCGTCCAACTTGAAGATGGTCAGATGCGTACAGAAATTCGCCTGAATGTATCTAAAACTAACATCCTCCGACCTGCAAACCGCGATGATCAAGACAGCCTTGGCTTTTTAGATCAAGACGATGATGAAGATCAGTACAGCTCAAGTCTTGATGATTTTTCGATGGATAGCGATGATTTTGAATAACTTAGCAATTAGTTGAAAAAAAAGTACTTAAAATTTTAAGTTTTTCACTTTTTGAATTCGAAAAATTACATATATTTGCATCCTCGAATTGAGACATTCCTCCTTAGCTCAGTTGGTTAGAGCATCTGACTGTTAATCAGAGGGTCGCTGGTTCAAGTCCAGCAGGGGGAGCAAAAAGCCTCACAGTAATGTGGGGCTTTTTTTATTGTCTTTTGATTTTTTCTGACTAAATTCATTTTCGTCCAAGTAGTCCGAGTTCATTCCACTTAAAACTTGTCTCGGGAAAGTCAACACTAAGCCCTTTGCTTTTTTTGTCATTCCATTTCAAAACTAATTGTCCCCAACCAACGAGATAAGCAACAAGGTCGTTGATACTCATTAATGTATTTTTTGAATGTCCGTCTAGTTCTTTATTTGTTGTTAGGTCAGTTGGAATAGTTGAAAGTTCGGTAGTCAACTTTTTATAGTTGTCAACGATTGCTTTTACTAACTCTTCTTTGTCCTTGGGTATTGCCATTTTTGTTTATATTGTCGTTTGTTGAGTCGTCTACTATACTTGCACATAACGGTCCGCGCATTCGCGATGGCAGGGCTTAAAATCGCCAAAGCTTATTTCAGGCACTAAGTTTCAAAAAAAAAAGG
>JAURNL010000116.1 GCA_030830205.1 Crocinitomicaceae bacterium
CAACTGAATAGGGTAGTTCCAGGCGCCGATCACCAAACAAAGCCCCAATGGTTCGGGCACCATGTAAGACTTACCAGGCAAATTGACCAAATTGGTGCGCACTTTTTGCGCTTTCATCCATTTCGGCAACGCGCCCAAAGCCTCGTCTATGTCTTTGATTAGTATAGCCCATTCAGTCAAAAAAGCTTCGTACTCGGATTTCTGAAAATCGGCATTTACAGCCTCATAAATCTTTGCTTCATTTTCTTGCAGCAGCTGCTTAAAGCGCTTCAAAGTACTTTTGCGCGCGGCGAGCGTTTTGGTGTTTTGGGCTTTGAAATATTGGCGTTGATTGGCGAGTAGGTCGGAGAAATGCATGTCAGTATGTTTGAACTAAACTTAAAACACCTTAAGTCTAAAAGGGTTTAAATTTTATATATTTGATAAAAAATTATTATTCATGAAATCCACCAAAATCACCTACTGGGTAACCACCATCCTTCTTTTTTTAATGGAAGGCCTCATGCCGGCACTTACTTCTCAATCCGAAATGGCTAAAGAAGGGATCTCTCATTTGGGTTACCCAGCTTATTTTGGTGTCGCACTCGCTATTTTTAAGGTTCTTGGTGCCCTTGTCTTGATCATTCCGAAAATTCCGACCAAAATCAAAGATTGGGCTTACGGTTGTTTTGCCATTGAATTTTTGTTTGCAGCCATTAGTCATGGAGCTGTAGACGGCATCAATGGCCAAACTTTCTTCCCTTTTGTTATTTTGGGAATTCTATTTTTATCTTACAACGCTTACCACAAACTACAGCAAAACTAGGGCATGCAAGAACAGCCCAATAATCCGTTGCACGGCGTCAAGTTAGCAGATATGTTAGAATCCTTAGTCGAGAACTACGGCTGGGAGCACATGGCCTTCAAGGTCAATATCAATTGCTTCAAAATTGACCCATCGATCAAATCGAGTTTGGTTTTTTTGCGCCGCACTGCCTGGGCTAGAAACAAAGTGGAGGCCATGTATTTAGAAATGATGAGAAAGAAATAAAAGTTAAAGAACTTTTCCTCCCAACTCTTGTTTCAATTTCAAATCTCCACACATGCGCAACAGCGGTTATATATTTACGCCTTATCAAGCTCCGGAGCTTTCCGACTTTGAGCGCTTGTTTGATATTTTTAGCGAACTTATTGTGCATACTTCGGGCGATGTAGATGAAGCGCTGGAGTGGCTCAATGTCTTGGATAAGGAATACAGCCTGACCAATGACAAATATACCATGGACGACTTCATCGAGGACCTCAAGAAAAAGGGGTATTTGCGCGAAGAAATTTTGCCAGACGGCAAGGGGCAGATGAGTGTGACGGCCAAAACCGAACGCATTTTGCGCAAGAATGCGATGGAGCAAATCTTTGGGAATATCCGCAAGAGTGGGCGCGGGCAGCACAAATCCAAAAAGAGTGGCTTGGGCGATGAAGCTACCGGTGAGTTCAGAGATTTTCAGTTTGGCGATGCGCTCGAAAATATATCCATTACAGACAGCCTGAAAAACGCGCAGATCAATCATGGCGTAGGGGAGTTCCGGCTGACCGAACAAGACTTAGTGGTTGAAGACACCCACCACCAATCGCAGATGAGTACGGTACTCATGATAGATATTAGCCATAGCATGATCCTTTACGGCGAAGACCGCATCACGCCCGCCAAAAAAGTGGCGATGGCGCTGGCAGAGCTCATTACGACGAGTTATCCGAAAGATACGCTAGACGTGATTGTCTTTGGCAACGACGCCTGGCCAATTAGCATCAGAGATCTGCCGTATTTGAACGTTGGGCCTTACCATACCAATACGGTTGCTGGCCTGGAGCTCGCTATGGATATCTTGCGCAGAAAACGCAATACCAACAAGCAAATTTTCATGATCACCGACGGCAAGCCGAGTTGTTTGCGCTTGCCAGATGGGCAATACTACAAAAATAGCAATGGCCTAGATGAATACATCGTAGACAAATGCTACACCATGGCGGCGCAAGCCCGCAAAATGCACATCCCCATCACCACCTTCATGATTGCCCAAGATCCGTATTTACAGCATTTTGTGGACGAATTCACGAAGTCCAACAAAGGGAAGGCCTTTTTTACCGGATTGAAAGGCTTAGGTGAAATGATTTTCCACGACTACGAAACCAATCGTAAAAAACGAATGAACTGATATGATAGACACCAACATTCATACGCTCGGCGCTTTAAAAGCGGCTGGCTACACGTCCAAAAGCATCAAAACCGAACTCCGCGACAACCTCATTGCGGCACTCAAAGATGGTAAGCCAAGTTTTCCGTCGATGCACGGCTATGAGCATACAGTGGTTCCGCAACTCGAGCGCGCCATTCTATCTAAGCACAACATCAACTTGCTGGGCTTGCGCGGTCAGGGTAAAACGCGCATTGCGCGCCTCATGATCCATTTACTAGACGAATACATCCCGGTGGTGGCAGGTAGCGAAATCAACGACGACCCGTTGGCGCCTATTAGCCGCTATGCCAAAGACCTCATTGCCGAACACGCCGACAACACACCTATTACCTGGCTCCACCGCTCTGAGCGCTTCTATGAAAAACTCGCCACACCAGACGTCACGATCGCCGATCTCATCGGTGACATCGACCCCATTAAAGCGGCCAACCTCAAGCTCAGCTACGCCGATGAACGCGTCTTGCACTTCGGCATGATACCTCGTGCGCACCGGTGTTTGTTTGTTATCAATGAGCTCCCCGATCTTCAAGCGCGAATTCAAGTAGCACTGTTTAACATATTGGAAGAAGGTGACATACAAATTCGCGGCTTCAAGTTGCGCTTGCCTTTGGACCTGCAGTTTATTTTTACAGCTAACCCCGAAGATTATACTAATCGCGGTAGCATTGTAACGCCACTCAAAGACCGCATTGGTTCTCAAATTCTGACACACTATGCCGCAGACGTCAAGACTGCCAAGCAAATTACTGCCCAAGAAGCTCAAAAACTAGAAAACCGCATTTGCGAGGTTCATGTTCCCGAATTGGCTAAGGATATCTTAGAGCAAATTGCTTTTGAAGCGCGCAACAGCGAATACGTTGACGCCAAAAGTGGCGTGAGCGCGCGCATGAGCATCACCGCCTACGAAAACCTTATTAGCACCGCTGAGCGCCGCGCTTTGCTCAACAACGAGCAAAGTACGACCGTTCGCTTCTCCGACCTCATGGGAATGATTCCTTCCATTACAGGAAAGGTAGAATTGGTCTATGAAGGGGAGCAAGAAGGCTCTTCTTTTGTGGCCAATCAGCTCATAAGTGAGGCCACCAAAACGCTCTTTTTAACGTATTTTCCGAAAATTGAAAAACTCAAAAAAGCAGATCAGGTCACGCCCTACGATGGTGTAGTTGAATGGTTTACCCAAAACAACGCCCTGGAAATTGCCGACGAAACCGACGAGCAAACCTATTTGCAAGCACTGCAAGCTATTGAGCCCCTCAAAGCACTGATCGAGCGCTACCAACCGCGCGTGGCTTCAGAAGACCTTCCTTTTCTTATGGAGTTCGTACTCTGGGCTTTGGTCGAGTTCAAGCGCTTGTCTAAGCAAAAAACAGCCAACGGCATGTCATTTAATGACTTATATGATAGTTTGCTAAGGGGAATTTAATTACCCTCAATGTTTTGTATTTTTGTGCCCAAAATGGGTTCATGAGTGGAACAAGAATAGAGGATTTTACATATTTACTGCCTGATGAGCGCATTGCTCGTTATCCAGTTTCGCCTCGTCATAATAGCAAATTACTCATCTATAAAAATGGCACCATCACCGACGATCGTTATGTAAATCTTGCCAATCACTTGCCTGAACATTCATTATTGCTTCTCAATAACAGTAAAGTAATAGAGGCTCGCCTTCATTTCAAGAAAAGTACTGGAGGTCAAATAGAAGTTTTTTGTTTGGAGCATAGTAATAAGTACCCTGATGTGAGTAGTGCTATGCAGCAAAAAGGCAGCGTAGAATGGTTATGTCAGATTGGAGGCGTTAAAAAATGGAAAACAGGCCCCATTGAACTTTACTTTGAATCTAACGGTACTCAGCATACTCTTTCTGCTGAGCAAATGGAACGCTCAGATTCTGGATTTAAAATACACTTTACTTGGACAGCAACCGATCTTTGTTTTGCAGAAATTTTGAATCTTGTTGGTAAAATTCCATTACCTCCATATTTGAACCGTGAGGCCGAAGAGAGCGACAAAACAAGTTATCAAACCGTATATGCAAAAGAAGATGGTTCTGTGGCTGCACCTACTGCAGGGCTACACCTCACTGAAACTATTTTTAAACAACTTGCAGCCAAAAATATACATCCAGCAAATCTCACACTACACGTTGGGGCAGGTACTTTTAAGCCCGTAAAAACCGAAACGGCAGAAGAACACGACATGCACGCAGAGTTCATCGAAGTTAATCAGGATCTCTTGCAAGCGCTAATTGCCCAACCAGATCAAATTCGTGTTGCAGTTGGGACTACTTCACTTCGGACACTAGAAAGTATTTACTGGATGGGTGTCAAGCTATTATCCAACCCTGAAAGTAGACTAGAAAATATCGAACTTCAGCAATTTGAGGCGTATCAATTGCCTCAAGTTATCCCTTTTATAGATGCGATTAATGCTGTTTTGAAACAGTTGATACTGGAGCAAGTCGATCAATTTCTGACAAAAACTAGCCTGATGATCAAGCCAGGCTACCGCATCCGCAGTGTTGATGCCATTTTGACTAATTTTCATCAACCGCGATCAACCTTATTACTGCTTATACACGCTTTTGTCGGAAAAGATTGGAAGGAAATTTATAATCACGCTCTCAACAATGATTACCGTTTTTTAAGTTATGGTGATGGGAGTTTGCTTTGGCTCAACGATTCAAAATCTATTTTTAAATGAAATATTCACTAGCTCTCTTTGATTTCAAACAACAGGTCAATTATAAAACAGAAATCTTATCAGGTCTAACAGTTGCACTTGCCCTTGTGCCTGAAGCAGTAGCATTTGCGCTCATAGCAGGTCTTTCACCCCTAACTGGACTGTACGCAGCCTTTATGATGGGTTTGGTTACTTCAATTATTGGGGGTAGGCCGGGAATGATTTCAGGAGCAACAGGTGCGGTTGCTGTTGTGCTGGTTACTTTAGTTAAATCTCATGGTATAGAATATATATATGCAACAGTAATTTTGGCTGGTCTAATTCAGATTGGAGCTGGATTATTCAAATTGGGTAAACTCATACGTTTAGTGCCTCATCCTGTCATATTCGGTTTTGTAAATGGTTTGGCAATCATTATTTTCATGGCTCAACTTGATCAGTTCAAAAATGCATCTGGGCATTGGCTAACAGGAGGTCAACTATACATTTTTTTAGGATTGGTTTTACTTACCATGTTGATCATCTGGAGGCTTCCAAAGATCACCAAATTGCTACCAGCTTCTTTAGCAGCAATTTTGGTAATCTTTTCCCTGGTCACCTTTTTTCACATCGATACCAAAACTGTTGGGGATTTAGCCTCGATCAAAGGTGGATTCCCTCCCTTTCATATTCCGCCAATATCCTTGAATTGGCAGACTTTACTTATTGTCTTGCCCTATGCGTCAATCGTTGCAGGCGTTGGTCTCATTGAAAGTCTTTTGACATTAAATATTGTTGATGAAATGACTGAGACCAGAGGAAGAGGCAATAAGGAAGCTATAGCGCAAGGTATTGCCAATATCCTATCAGGACTATTCTCGGGAATGGGTGGGTGTGCGATGATTGGTCAAAGTCTTATCAATGTTTCAAATGGCGCTCGTGCTAGATTGTCCGGGATTTTTGCATCTATAATGCTTTTGATTTTTGTGATGTTTGGTTCAGCACTAATTGAGAAAGTACCGATGGCAGCACTCACTGGACTTATGATCATGGTCTCGATTGGAACGTTTGAATGGGCTTCGCTCCGAACTTTCAATAAAATGCCCAAATCAGACATTTTTGTCATGGTCATCGTAACCCTTGTAACGATTTTCCTCCATAATTTAGCTTTAGCTGTTGCCATTGGCGTGATTATTTCGGCGCTCGTCTTTTCTTGGGATAATGCCAAGCGCATCCGTGCACGTAAATTCACTGATGAAAATGGCGTCAAGCATTATCAAATATATGGTCCGCTCTTTTTTGCCTCTGCAACGGCTTTCAATGAAAAATTTGATATTCTCAATGACCCAAATGAAGTAATTATTGATTTTGCAGAGAGTAGGGTGGTGGATATGTCTGCAATTGAGGCCTTAAATAAAATAACAGAGCGATACCATAAGTTGGGAAAAACGGTACATCTGAGACATCTAAGCCCTGACTGTAGGCTTCTGCTACAAAATGCACAAGCGATTATCGACGTCAATATTTTAGAGGATCCAACCTATAAAGTATTAGCAGATGAGCTCAGCTAATGTTTGAATACCTCTTTGTCAATGTTTAAGAATTTGTTGCCTACTCACCGAATGGGTAGCGTGAACTTCTAGCTGATAGCACCCTGATGATAATCCTTGAATGTCGATTTCAGTTGAGCCAATTGCCTCACCACTCATCAATTGCTCCCCTTGTATATTCCACAATTGATACGTAAAGTGTTCATTTTGAGTGGTTTTTAAATTGAGCACCGTATTTGCTGGATTCGGGAAAATCTGAAAATCTAGTGCGTATTCACTAAGTTTAGCTGCGTCCAAATTAATACAGTTCGATGTATCTGAACAGTTATTTTGGGTTATGATAACGGCATAATTTCCATTAACGGAAGAGGTAAAGTTTTGATTGTTCTCACCCGCAATTTCAGTTCCGCTTGTGCAATCAATCCATTGGTAACTTCCCAGTCCATTGGTTGCAAAAAGGGTCATTTCACCAATCTGATCTATTGTCGTGTTGATCTCGGGTGCAATAGTGAGATTAAGAATAATCAAGGAATCACAACCTGTGCTCGATGCCCCACCTAAAGACACATTGTACACTCCAGATGTATTATATGTGTTGCCATTGAGATCCAAACTAAAACCGTAACATTCATTCATAGTAATGGTATTCATGCTTTGTGGTAAAACATTAATATTGAGTGATAACGTGGAGTCACAACCAGAACTCGACTGTCCTGCCAGAATTTGGGTATATTGACCGGATGAAGAATAGGTTACGCCATTAATCACAACAGAATCACCATCACAAATATCAATGGTCTGATTGCTGCTTATCTCAGGTAAAAAAGTAAGATTGAGCACAACTGTTGAATCACAACCATTTACTGATCCTGACGGAATATTGTGAGTGTAAATGCCAGCAGTGGTGTAATTAGTTCCGTTGAAATTATATGAGCTTCCGAAGCAGGCAGTTACATTTACATTGTTAGTGATGGTACCTTGGGTAAGTTGAACACCATTAACCCAATTGGAGCTTGTTCCATTTAACGCAAATCCAGTAAGTGTACCATTATATCCACCGACTTCGTTTGTAGCCATATTAATACTCGTATTTGAGCCACCTGCAATCCCTTGATTGAATTTAAAGTAGGATACTAGGTTTATTGGTATAACGCAAAACTCAGTGTTCATATTGGCCAGTATTTCTGCTTGCGAACGAGCTACATTCCAAATCCTCACCTCGTCCATTTCACCTCCATAATAGCCAGTGTATGTTGGATGAATTCTTCTACCAATACGGAGGTTGGTACCCGCTATGATATTGAGTGGAGTAGAAATGTCAGCTGAGATTTCCAAATTTCCATCGACATACAAGCTATACTTATTAGAACTTAAACTTGGATTATAAACTACGGCTACATGATGCCAGATGCCATCCGCAACATTGGTGGTGCCGTTTATTCCACCACCATTATTTTCAACTCTGAGTACAGTACTCGTCGAAGAAAGCGCATTGCATCGTACTGTAAATCTTGCCCCATTTGATACAGTACCCCAAGAGGTAATTATGGATTCTCCACTATTTGCTGTAGGCTTTATCCAGGCTTCAACAGTAATTGGATTATTGCCAAGAATTCCTGGAAAGTTTGTTTGGATCATATCATCAATATCGTCAAAACTTAAGCCGTTCTGTGCAAAAACCGTTGAATTCAAAAGTAAAAAAGTCAAAAAGAAGCCTATTTTATGCATGGTATTTTTTTTATTTGCTAACAATGTTAGCATTATTTATCCAAATGCTAACACCATGTGGTATAGATCTAATTAATTGGAATGTATTGAAGTGCTGAGTTAAGCAACTAACCACCTGAACCACCTCAAATAAGGAATCTTAAAAGATCATATGCTGAACTAAAAGAAAAGCCCCAAACCAATTAGGAATGGGGCTTTTGCTTTGGTCGTGACCTCTAGGGTCGAGAAATCTAACTTTTATGAGGATTTGGAGGGGGTGGGGAATTGGTATTGATGAATAGACCCTGACATAAATTAATTGAAAAAACTCGCTCTTTACTCTTCCTTGATTTTCTAAGTAATTATCGGATCGAACTTAATTCGTAAGATAAATCATTTTTTTTCGGAATATTATTTTTTTTAGTAATTTGACGAGAAGTAATCTAACTATTCAAATGATACATATAAAGAAGGGGGAGCTATTTGCATTTTGGAATACCCATAACAAATGTTTTATAAAAATGACAGCTACAAGAGTAACTGTAAGCCCCAAGAAAGAAGATGGTATTTTACCATCTAATTGGGAAGCTGAGGTGTTTTTGTTAGTTGACGCTGGCTATGATAAGGTTGCATTTTGGAATCCATACTACAAATGTTTTATAAAAATGACAGGAACTGGAGTAACTGTCAGTCCCGTAAAGGAAGATGGTGTTTTACCATCTAATTGGGATTCTGAAATATTTAGGATTGAGAAACTAAATAATGGCAAATATGCATTTTGGAATCCATATCATAAATGTTTTATAAAAATGACAGATACAGGAGTAACTGTAAGTCCCAAAAAAGAAGATGGAGTTTTACCATCTAACTGGGAGGCCGAAATGTTTGTAGCCAGTAAAGTCCACTTTAGTTTGACGACGTACAATCTAACTATTCAAATGATAAATATAAAGAAGGGGGAGCTATTTGCATTTTGGAATACCTATCACAAATGTTTTATAAAAATGA
>JAURNL010000012.1 GCA_030830205.1 Crocinitomicaceae bacterium
AAAGATCGAATCATTTCCGTGGTAACAGGAATTCTTTTACTAGGCGCTCCAGTTGTTCCAGATGATAATGCAAAATACCTAATTCGGCCAGGCCACATGATATCTTTTTTGCCATTTATAGCCTGGTGAAGCCATTCTGAATAAAAGGCATCATACTCAGTTATTGGGACGCTTTGTTGATAGCGGGAAACAAGATCTGACTTCTGCAGTAAAGAGGCAAATTGGTAGCGCTGACCAAAAGAAGTTCTTTTGGCGTGATCAACATTTTGACGCAAGACCTCAAGTTGTTGTTTGTAATCAGCACCAGCGCGAGATATACGCTTGAAACTAATTGCCGAACTGCGTTGTATGAGCTTACCAATTATTGCCATATAAGAAGAAGCTTTTTTAGCAGAGGCTTCATACAAAAATAAAGAGAAAACTAGTGCGTTCTTACTGCACTTTGTTTTAAATTTGTAAAAAACTTGACTATGCATACTAAAACCTTTATTGTTCCTCACGATTTTACTGCAGTGGCCGATATCGCCCTTCAACACGCCATTGCCACAGCCAAGCCATTAGCTGCTCAAATTCAAGTACTTCATGTAGTTTCAAAAGAAGCACAAATACCAGAAGCGCTTGCCCAACTTGAAAATATCATAGGTCGTTTTGAACAAGAGGGGGTAGTACTTAAACCAAATGTACGCATCGGAAGTATTTTTGAAGATATTGGCGCTTTTGCTGCTGAGCATCAGGCTGAACTCATTGTTATGGGTACCCATGGTGCTCATGGTTGGCAACACATCACAGGTAGTCATGCACTTAAAGTTGTCACTAGCTCTCAAGTACCCTTTATCATTGTCCAAGAGAAAGCAGTCAAAGCAACCGGATATGACTCTATCGTTGTCCCAATGGACCTCCACAAAGAGACAAAGCAAAAATTGTCAATTGTTGCCAATCTAGCACAATATTTTAAGTCAAAGGTTCATGTGGTTACCCCAGACGAATCCGATGAATTTTTACGCCATCAAGTGCGTTCTAATATCACATTTTCTGAAGGATTCTTCAAGGATCGTGGCATTGAAATGACAAGTGCACTCGTACCAAGTTCAGGGTTTGATAAAGAAGTGGTAAAATATGCTGTTAGCGTAGACGCTGATCTAATTGCGATTATGAATTTGCAACGCAATAACCTTTTTGCTGCGCTAACCTCCAATTATGAACAATACATCATTACCAACGATGCCCTTATTCCAACATTGATTGTTAATCCGATTCATTTAGGTTCTGATTACAGCAATATGTTCTCCATGTAAGATGTCTAAACTCATCACCCTTCACGAGTTTATTGTAAGCAGGCAAAAAGACTTCCCATTTGCTACTGGTGAACTCTCTCGCTTGCTCAGTGATATCGCCTTTGCCTCTAAAATTGTGAGTAACGACGTACGAAAGGCGGGATTAGTTGACCACATATTAGGTGCTCAGGGAGGCCAAAATATTCAAGGTGAAGAACAACAAAAGCTTGATGTAGTCGCTGACAACGCTTTTATCAATGCTTTTAGAAATGGAGGAGAGGTTTGCGGCATTGCATCTGAGGAAAACGATGATTTTGTAGCATTCGAATCTCAAGCTGCACAAAATGCAAATTATGTCGTCTTGTTTGATCCGCTAGATGGTTCCTCCAACATAGACGTCAACGTTTCAATAGGGACCATATTTTCTATTTACCGCAGGGTTTCAGCCCAAGGATCTAGAGCCACATTAGCCGATATGTTGCAAGCAGGAACACAACAAGTAGCCGCAGGTTATGTATTGTACGGTTCCTCAACAATCTTGGTATACACCACTGGCAATGGTGTTAATGGGTTCACCTTAGATCCTGCAATTGGAGAGTTTTTCTTGTCTCACCCCGATATGCAAATGCCAGAAAATGGTAGGTTATATTCAGTCAATGAAGGAAATCTCAATGATTTTGACCCTCAACTTCGCGCATATCTCGCTTATTGTCAATCGAACGACAACCAAACTGGTAAACCGTATTCAGGTCGATATATCGGCTCTTTAGTGGCAGATTTTCATCGAAACCTAATCAAAGGAGGAATCTATATTTACCCATGTGTTCCAGCTGCTCCAGAGGGTCGTTTGCGTTTACTCTATGAGTGTAATCCGTTGGCTTTCATTGCTGAACAGGCTGGTGGAGTCGCAACTAATGGGAAAACTCGCATTCTAGAAATTGAGCCATCTGCCCTTCATCAACGGGTAGGATTATATATTGGGTCAAAGTTAATGGTGGAGAAAGCGATGGGGCTGCACTAAGAATTAGAAGCCTTTAGATTGATTGTATAATCCATATCTACAGTTGAAGCCCCAGGCTCCTTGTTGTACTTTACTTCTCTCTTGATACGTTCTTTAATGTCATTGATAGTTCTGTCGTCAATGCAGGTGGTTACAGATTTAATGGTGCGTACACCTATGACCTGACCCTCAGCATTCACTTGTACCTTAAACCCAATTCGACAGTCAAAATCGCTTTCATATCTAGGAAGGCTCACATTGTTCAACCGAATTCTTCCTTTTCCCGAGCCGCGACCATTCCCAATTCCATCACCATCACCGTTTCCGTTCCCAGGACCCCCAAATGGACCGTTTCCAGAACCATTCCCGTTGCCACTGCCACCACTACCAAAGAAGTTTGTACTCTGAGTAGTTGTCGAAGTTGCGTTTGTTCCGTTAGGCGAATTATGATTATTGGAATTTCCGCTATTATGCGAAAAGTCACTTTGGCTGGCAGTAGCGACTCTTTCGCTTTGTTCAGCAGGTGGTGCAATTCTTCCAGAACCTGGGGTCCCTCCACCTCTTGAGCCGCCTGCTGCTTCTTCAAGCTGTACATTGTCAATTTGAAATTCTTCAATAACTTCGTCAGAGCGTAAAGGCGGCGTATCTACTAATTGATCTGGCCTGGCATCAAATTTAATAACGAAGGCTATTAACAATAAGGAAAGCAACCATATAGATGTGATGATCAAAGACTTTTTTGAATCTTTGCGAGAGCCGATATATGCTAATTGAAATTGTTCCATGTGGGGTCTCCGGTCTAGTTGAACAAATTATCCTTCTTTTGTTGCAATGATCATTTTGAGGTCATTAAGCATGCCAATTTTAAGAAGA
>JAURNL010000117.1 GCA_030830205.1 Crocinitomicaceae bacterium
CAGACATCCGCTACCAACCGGGCAAGCCTGCTCAGGGGGCCTACAATAGTATCATGAGTGCCGCAGATTACCTCATCAAGAATTATCCTGTCGACGAGCAACGAATGGGGCTTCAAGGACAAAGTTGGGGAGGCTACCAAAGTGCTATGCTCATTACCATGACCACAAGGTTTGCCGCAGCAATGGCTGGTGCTCCAGTAAGCAATATGTTTTCAGCTTATGGAGGAATTCGTTGGGGCAGCGGCCTCAATCGGCAATTCCAGTACGAAAGCACACAAAGTAGAATTGGTGCTACGATTTGGGAAAAACCGGATTTATACGTAGAAAACTCGCCGTTGTTTCATTTACCTAAAGTCCAAACACCCCTACTCATTATGGCCAATGACAGAGACGGTGCTGTGCCTTGGTATCAAGGTATTGAACTTTACACAGGTCTGAGGAGGTTGGGTAAACCTTGCTGGATGCTCAATTACAATGGCGATGACCACAACCTCACCAAATTGGCGAACAAATACGATCTATCTATTCGAATGCGTCAGTTCTTTGACCACTACCTCATGAATAAGCCAGCTCCTACCTGGATGACCAACGGAATTCCTGCAACCAAAAAGGGCAACACACTCGGTTATGAATAAAATCAGGCAAAGTTGGTGGTTGTTGTCATTGATTTGCGTTTGGATTGGCATCACTTATTTGTCGTTGAAAAGTGCGTCACACGCAACACCCATCCGCATCAATGACAAACTCGGACATTTTATTGCCTACGCAGTTTTTAGTCTGAATGCCTTGATTGTTTGGCGTCTAAAATCTTATAGATTTAAGACCATACTTGGATTGGTGCTTGTGAGCTACGGCCTATTAATGGAGTTGCTGCAAGGTTTTATTCCGGGTCGAGAGGTCTCTGGTTACGACCTTTTAGCCAATAGCATTGGCGTAGGAATTGGCTTTCTTCTATTTAGTCGATGGAGAAAATATCTTTGACCCCCATCCATCTGTTCACTACAAAACCTTCGGCATAATTGTAGCCTGCAGGTCTGCCCATTTCTAACATACGTCCCTTTAAAAAATCAAAGAATAATTCGCCGGAAATAGGTGTATTGGGTTCCTGAGAATTGGGATCGAAAAATTGAGTTTTGTAGGCTTGAATGGCTTTAATTTTTTGCTCCATATAAGGAGAGACATCTTGAACAAAAGAAGGAGTTTGCAAATAATCTTGGATGTAGTGCAAGACCAGTTTGGGGCGATGTGCCACTTGAGGACTACCATTAAAGGAAGTCTGTATTTTACGAAGCCCCGCCAAAAAACAAGCTTCGGCTACCAGGTGTCCTGCTCTTGCGTGGTCTGGATGTCGATCTGCGAGCGCATTGGCCAATACAATTTGTGGTTGATGTAAGCGGATTTGCTCGATGATTTGAATTTTTGCTGCCTGGTTGTTTTCAAAAAAACCATCTGCTAAGCGTAAGTTGCAACGGTGTTGTACACCAAGTATGTTGGCTGCTGCTGCCGCTTCTTCGTATCTGGATTCTACGGTTCCGCGTGTGCCGAGCTCACCCTCAGTGAGATCTACAATTCCAATGGTTTTACCCTGTGAGGCATAGTGCAAAAGCGTGCCCGCCGCAGAGAGTTCTACGTCGTCAGGGTGGGCACCAAATGCAAGGATATCTAATTTCATAGGTTATTGAATGTGCGCATAGCTCTCCACGCTTGGGCAGCTGCAAACCAAGTTACGGTCTCCGTAGGCGTTGTCTACGCGGCGTACTGGCGCCCAATATTTAGCCTCAAGCAAGTAAGGAAGCGGGTAGGCTGCCTCTTGAGGTGCGTATGGATAGGTCCAGTTCTTATTGATGATGCAGTCCGCGGTGTGTGGTGCGTTTTTGAGTAAGTTATTCGATTTGTCTGCATGACCATTTTCGATCTCGCGGATTTCTTCACGGATTTTAATCATGGCATCGCAAAAACGATCGAGTTCTTCTTTGTCTTCGGACTCTGTAGGTTCTATCATGAGGGTACCGGCAACTGGGAAAGAAACCGTTGGCGCATGGAAGCCAAAGTCAATGAGGCGCTTGGCCATATCGGCTACTTCCACATCTGCAGTTTTCTTGAAATCTCGACAATCTAGAATCATTTCGTGGGCAACTGTTCCGTTGGCACCTGTATAGAGGATGTCGTAATGTCCTTTGAGACGTGCAGCAATATAATTAGCATTGAGAATAGCCAACTCAGTTGAACGACGTAAGCCTTCAGCACCTAACATTTTGATGTAGGCATAAGAAATGGTGAGGATCAGTGCAGAACCGTAAGGTGCAGCAGAAATCGCATGAATTGGGGACTCACCTCCAGTTTTGATGAGTGGATTGCTCGGTAAGAATGGGGCAAGATGAGCTGCTACACCAATTGGACCCATGCCCGGACCACCACCACCGTGTGGAATTGCAAAAGTTTTATGAAGATTGAGGTGACAAACGTCGGCACCGATATTCCCCGGGTTTGTAAGTCCTACTTGTGCGTTCATATTCGCGCCGTCCATGTATACTTGGCCGCCGTTATCGTGGATAATGCTTGTGATTTCGATGATTCCCTCTTCATATACTCCGTGAGTAGATGGATAAGTAACCATGATTCCGGCAAGCACATCTTTGAGCTCGGTGGCTACCTTGCGTAGTTCTTCGATATCGATATTCCCATTTTCATCGCAACCCGTTACCACTACTTCAAAGCCCGCCATAACGGCAGATGCTGGATTGGTACCGTGAGCAGACGATGGAATGATCATTTTTTTACGCTGAAAATCGCCACGAGATTCATGGTAGGCTTTGATGACCATAAGGCCAGCATATTCACCTTGAGCACCTGAATTGGGTTGTAAAGAAACCGCAGCAAAACCTGTGGCTTCACACAAATCTTTAGCCAATTCTGCAAACATTTCGTGGTAGCCCACCGCTTGATCAAGTGGCGCAAAAGGGTGCATATTGGCAAATTGTGGGTTGGTGACAGCCATCATTTCTGAGGCTGCATTGAGTTTCATGGTGCAAGAACCCAATGGAATCATGGAATGAACCAAAGAGAGGTCTTTGTTTTCTAAACGTTTGAGATAGCGCATCATGCGCGACTCTGAATGATAAGAATTGAAGACAGGATGTGAAAGCACCGGTTCTGAGCGTTGGAGTTCAGCAGCAATTGCTGTGGTGCCCTTTGCAGGTGTAACGCCAAAAACTTGCAGTATGGCTAAAAGATCTTGGTGAGTATGTGGTTCGCCAAAAGATAGCGTAAGTTCCGTTTCTGAAAGATAATGGAAATTTAGACCCGCTGCTTCTGCTTTAGGGCGGATGCTGTTGGAGTCAATACCTCTGAGGTGTATAGTGTCAAAGAATTGAGTTGAAACAACTTCAATTCCGGCGTTTGCCAAACTAGTTGCTGCATCTTTTGCCAAAGTATGAACGTGGTTAGCAATGGCACGTAAACCATCTGGACCATGATAGACAGCATACATAGAAGCCATAACGGCTAATAAGGCTTGTGCAGTACAAATGTTGGAAGTGGCTTTATCTCTTTTGATGTGTTGCTCACGGGTCTGTAATGCCATGCGCAGCGCTTGGTTGTCATCGGCATCTTTAGAAACACCAATGATGCGCCCGGGCAAATTGCGTTTGTAGTCTTCTTTGGTGGCAAAGAATGCTGCGTGTGGGCCTCCATAGCCCATAGGTACGCCAAAGCGTTGTGCTGAACCCATGACTACATCTGCACCCATACTGCCTGGAGATTTGAGCAAGACCAATGAGAGTAGGTCTGCACCTACCGCAACTTGAACGCCCGCTGCCTTCCAATTGGCAATGGCAGCAGACCAATCTTGAATGTGCCCTTTTGCATTGGGATACTGTACAAAAACACCGAAATAACTGGCGTCCGCAACAAAAGTTGCAGCATCACCTACGACAAATTCTATGCCTAGGTTGAGTGCCCTACCTTTCATGACGTCTATGCTTTGCGGCAAGGTATTTTGATCGACAAAAAATTTGTTGCGCCCCGCCTGAACATCTGAGCGGCTACGCGAATTATAGAACATGATCAGTGCCTCGGCTGCAGCAGTTGCTTCATCAAGCAACGATGCATTGGCAATAGTCATGCCTGTGAGTTCAATGACCATTGTTTGGAAATTGAGGAGCGCTTCTAAACGCCCTTGTGCAATTTCTGCTTGGTAAGGTGTATAGGCCGTATACCACCCTGGATTTTCGAGGACATTACGCAAAATTACCGACGGAACAATCGTTTCGTGGTAACCCAAACCAATGAATGACTTGTTGACTTTATTTTTGGCACCAAGTGCATTGATATGATCCAGATAGGCTTGCTCAGAGAGGGCAGGATCGATGCGCAATTCTCGGTTGAGACGGATTTGAGCAGGGATTGTGCGGTCAATGAGAGTCGAGAGTGCATCTACGCCAACAGCTGCTAACATGTCTTGTTGTTCGGAAGCTCCGGGGCCAATGTGGCGTCTTTCAAAAGGTGTCATGTGTTATGTCGATTTTGGGTCTACAAAAGTACTTATTTTTCATTGAAATGTGCTACCCTTAATAGGGCATTATCATGAACATCTTTCCAAAAAAGATTGATGTCACCAATGTGGTAATTGCGCATGGTTAGGCTCAAGAAAAAGAACTTTCCTTTGGGGCGATTGATCCAAATAGCCCCGTCTATCAAATGGGTACTAAAAAGTTGTGGGTAGATGCGCCCGTCGAAATAAAGAAATCCTTTGTGAATCTCTTTGCTTGCTGTGCTTTCTAATGTCCAGGAAACGGGATTAACCACGGCTTTTCCTTTGTACCATTTGTCATAACTGGCGTGGTCTATTCTTTCTTTAAAGGTATTCCAAGTGAGAAAACCACCCGTTGCCTCTGGGGTTGTCAGCAATGGAATATGCTGAAAATCTGAGGTGGAGATACCTACCCCGGGAAGATAGGCAGCAATCAGTTGTTTTTGTAGTGGAGTTCCGTCAAAGAATTCGCGGAGCAGCAACCCGCAATGCGTACTGCCTTGGCTATGTCCGGCTAGTATGATAGGACGTCCATTGTTGAAATGTTCGAGGTAGTATAAAAAGGCTGCGCGTACGTCGGCGTATGCGCGCTCCAGCGCAGCTTTTCCTTCTTCGCCTTCTGTATAGTATGAGCGCAGATGTGCCGATCGGTAATAAGGCGCATAGAAGCGACCCGCTTCTGCAAAAGCGCTTCCTTGAAAGGGAAGTGCAGTTTGGAGTACTTTTTGTTGTTGTTCGCTATCGGTCAGGGGCACATTCCAACGTTTGTCTTTATTTTGTGTATTGAGCGTTGGATAAACGTAGAATACGTCCGCTATAGCGTGTAAACTCGTGTCTTGGAGGTGCGCTGCTAATCCAGAAGGATATGCGCCGGGGCGAGCTGCCCAATTTTGTGACAAACTGTAGTCTGTCGGGGTTTGTGCATAATACCCTGTTGAAAGAATTGGAAGATACACGAAAAAGAAAGTAATAAATCGCATTAATTTTGTAGCCGTCATGTCTTGTCTCCAAAGAAACACATTTTTCTGCCTATTGTTTTCTCTTTTTGCTTTAAATAGCGTAAGGGCGCAGGACTCTCTTGTATATTGGAAATTTAAATCGCTTTACTCACTGAGCGGAACCCAAACATCGTTTGTCAATTGGAATGCCGGAGGACGCAACAATATTTCGATAATTGGGGCAGCGAGTGCTTCTGCCTATTACACCCGAGAAACCATCAAATGGACCAACGATGCCTCTTTTGCATTGGGCGGCATCAAATATTTCGACAACAACGGCATTGGCGCACAAAAAACAGATGACCGCATAGATTTGGCAAGCACCTTTGGTATGCAACTTTCCAAAGGTTTCTTTTTGACGTTTGCCTCTAGTTTCCGAACCCAAAGTATCAACGGCTACGCCTACCCCAATGACTCTATTCCGGTTTCACGCCTGATGGCACCTGGCTACATGAACCTCGCACTTGGTGCCGACTTTCGAAAAGATGACAATTTCAACATCTTCTTTTCTTCCATTGCCATCAAGTCAACGTTTGTGCTCGACGACTCGCTCAGTGCAAAAGGGTCTTTTGGTGTAGAGCCTGGTACGCGTTACCGTCAGGAGTATGGTGCTTATTTGAAGATGAAATACAACCGGCCAGTAGCCAAAAATATCGAAATGAAATCCAAGTTGGAATTGTTCAGTAATTACCTAAATAACCCAGAAAACATCGATGTCAATGGTGAACTAGTTCTGCTCTTTCGGGTCAATTCGCTCATTTCTGCCTCAGCCCAATGGAACCTGATCTATGATGACGATGTACGCATTACCGATAGCAATGGTCAAATTGGACCTCGAACGCAGTTCAAATCTGTAATCGGAATTGGATTATCCTACAAAATTGAAAGTTAATCAAGCCTGTTATTACGTTTAGTGCCCGCCTGGCTGACAACACAAGGGCAGTGCTTTTTGTGCTTCAGGATTCGCTTTGATGCTGTCTGCATCGTAGCCAATTTGCGAAATAACGATCCTTAGTGCTGCTGGATCAATCTTGGCGGTTTTCAATTTTATTTCTACCTTTTTTGTTTCGAGGTTCAATTCAGCATAAACAACTCCTTTTGTTTGATTCAAGACTGATTCAATGCGATCCTTGCAATCGCCACATTGAGCATTCGTCTGTATCTCCAAAACCATTGTTTTTTGCGCTACCAAGGGAGCAGTAAAGAGCAGTAAGAAAGAAAGCATTACAGTTTTCATAAGATGAAGGTTTTAATTGTTTTTTAATTGATTTTGATTGATTTTTTATCATTTTCGAGTGAATGACACTCCTTATTTAAATGTATAACGCAAACCAAGATACGCATTCCAACCCATAATAGGCGACCAAATTTCAGTGGCGTCAAAAGACGAACCAAAAGGATCTTGCGCGCCAATAATCGGGTTTTGCTGCATGACATTCAGTAAGTTTTCACCACCAGCATAAAGCTCAAAAAGTTTCCAACTTCTGGTTAGCTGTGCATTGAGCAGCGCCCAGGGCTTTCCGAGTCCTTCTTGGGGCAAGCGCACAGCACTATAACGTGAGTAAGTGAGGTCATAGGTCCATCGCTTGTTGCGGGTTTGATAAGCCATATTGGCAAAAAGGCGTTGGCGAGGTAACAGCACTTGTGTTTGGATCGTTCCATTGTAACGGGCTCGTACATCTTGAAATTTATAAGCCAAACGCAAATCAAGACCTCTTAGTATCGCATAACTAAATTCTGCTTGTACAACGGTAGCCAAGGAATTATCCTGAAGATTCTTGAAAAATACGGCCCCACTGAGTGTATCGCGGTCAGCTACCAATTGTTGCGCAAATCGCGTATGGTAAGCATCCAAACTGAGGCTACCCTTGCGTTTTTTGAAAGTGAAGCCCTGCACCAACGAGGCGCCTACATTCCAAGATATTTCGGGAAGTAACGTTTGATCGGCAAACCATGTTTTAGAACTTGCCAAAAGCGAAAGGTTATCCACTACAAAATTGGGTAAACGCCAAGCGCGACCTCCCGTCAGGCGGAAGTCTAGTTGGGGGCTGAGGGCGTATTTGAGGTGCGCGCGCGGAGAGAACTGTGCGCCTGCGAGGTTGTGCTGGTCGTAGCGCGCACCTGCAACTGCCGATAGGCGGTTGCCCGAGTAGGCATACTCGGCAAATACGCCAGGTACCCACTCTGTTCGCTCTGATCCCACCACTTGCATCCCAAAGGGTTGGCCGGCCCATTGGTTTAAAGATAAATACTGAAAACTTGCACCCGCCTTGATTTTGTGGTCTGCCGTACCCAAGATGTCATCGTAGATCACATTCAAGTAAGCGCGTTTTTCGTTTCCGTTAAAAATGCGAGACCCATACAAGCCACTCAACTCTTGATACTTGAGCTGAGCAATAACACCTAGGCTTTGGGCTGGTTTTTTGCCAAAAAATCCCGTTTTGGAAAAAACGGATAGGTGCTTGCTCGCCAGTTCCATGCCATAACCAATAGGTTCTGCAGGGGTGTAAGACATTTGACCGCCCAACTTTTCATCGCTATATGCTTGCAGGCCTAACTGAGCCTCCATGCGCGGCCCCTGATAACTGAAACGCTGTAATACATTAAAGGTTTGCGACTGCGCTTGATCACGAAAACCATCTTGGTTTTGATCAAAAGCACCATATACAGCAGCACCGGAAGCAAAAAGACCCATATGCCAGCGCTCAGAGAGCTGCTGCCCGCCTTGTAAATTCAGTTCGGAACGTCCAAAGCGATTTTGGTAAATGTTGAGCCCTAGTCTTGGTAGCTCCTTGGGTTTTTTGAATTCCAAATTGACCAAGCCTGCCATAGACTCATAGCCATTGACCACAGAGCCAGTGCCTTTGGTAATTTGGATGGATTCTAACCAGGTTCCGGGTATGACACTCATGCCAAATGCGCTTTCCAAACCACGTAAGAATGGAATATTTTCCATTTGAAGTTGGGTGTATACCGCATCCAAGCCCAAGAGCTG
>JAURNL010000118.1 GCA_030830205.1 Crocinitomicaceae bacterium
ACCTGACTCGCCAAAACTATCATTTACAGCAACATATTCTTGAGGCACAGGATATTGACGACTCAATACTTGTGAAACAGCCTCTCCTAAGCCTCCGTTCATCATATGCTCCTCTGCAGTGACTACACAGCCTGTTTTGCCAACAGATTTTAATATTGCGGCTTCATCGAGCGGCTTAATTGTATGCATATTGATCAATTCTCCTGAGATACCAATAGCATGTAGCTCTTTAAGTGCCTCTATTGATTTCCAAACCATGTGTCCACAAGCAATAATGGTAACATCTGTGCCTTCTGCCAATACATCTGCTTTACCTATTACAAATGCTGCATCGGGCTTCACAAAAATTGGCATTACAGGGCGGCCAAAACGCAAATAAACCGGGCCCTCATGTGCGGCAATTGCAATTGTGGCTTGTTTAGTTTGATTAAAGTCTGCAGGAACAATAACGGTCATGTTTGGTAGCATGCGCATCATGCCGATATCTTCAAGGACTTGGTGAGTTGCCCCATCTTCACCGAGCGTAAGACCAGCATGAGAAGCACAGATCTTGACATTCTTTTTGGAGTAGGCTACGGATTGACGGATTTGATCGTAAACACGACCTGTTGAAAAATTAGCGAATGTCCCAGTAAAAGGAATTTTTCCACCAATGGTCATTCCGGCTGCTAGGCCAATCATATTTGCCTCTGCAATACCAGTTTGAAAGAAACGATCAGGATACGCTTTTTGAAACGCATCCATTTTAAGAGAGCCCGTTAAATCTGCACAGAGTGCTACTACGTCGGGGTTTTGTTCGCCTAAAACGGCCAAACCTTCTCCAAATCCCGAACGGGTGTCCTTATTTCCGAATACTTCAAATTCCATTTTTATAAAGTTAAATTAGTGATTTTAAGGGATGATATTGTGAATTTCTTCTCTTTAGTGTAAGTGCTTGAGCGTTGGTCCTTTTGCCGGTATACAACCTTGAACGTACCTGGTTGCAGGCGAATAGTACCTGCGGACTGATTGGATGGAAGGTCACAGACCCATTCCCATTGTCCGATATTTCGTTCATAAAATACCTGGCCAATTATACTTTTTGGAGCTTGATAAACAAATTGACCTGCAGCAGGTATATCTATACTTGTTAGCTTGGATTGCTCAATTTTGACTTCTTTATAGGTTCGAGGGAGTGTTAATACTTCCAATTGATAGCTGCCAATCAAATATTTCTGAATCTCACCAAGTTGTTGAACATGGAGGGTTTTAGCATTTGATTCTTGTGTGATTCGCGTTTGTATCTGAGTACTTTCTGGACTCTTTACAGATGTGATTTTAAGTTGACCCTGACCTGCAGCTATTTGAATTGTATTGTGGGTGTGCGGTATAATTGGAATGTTATTTTTAACAATTGAAGGGACTGTAGCCACTCGTAAATCATAACGTATTGAAGGGTCGAGTACAAGTGTATCTGGCAAACCTTTGCGATTGAGGGTATGAACAAATGTATATTTCAAGTCATTGGTGCCCGCCTCATAAAGAAACATACTCACATCTGTTTCTAGAGGTTTAGAATCAATCGTGTTGAGATTGATTTGAACAGTTGTATTTAAAAGAGCTTTGGACAAAATATTAGACAGTACATTTTCGAATGCAGCCTTACTCTCTGCATCCGTGTAACTTCCAATACACTCAAATTTATCTAGGTAACTCAGGTCCATACCAAGACCGATTACAAAAGGGGTGACCTTTACTCCTTTATCACGGAGTTTGCGGGCAATAAGACAAGGATCGTTGTCACAAGACTCGAGGCCATCGGTAATCAGGATGATGAAGTTTCTAGAGTTGGTGTCGGGAAAATCTTCAGCAGCGGCCTCAAGAGAACGTGCAATAGGCGTTGCTCCCTTAGCTTGCAATCCTTTAATTTTCATTTTGATTGGATCAATATTAGCTGGTCCAAAAGCAACTTCTAGTTTTGTGTCTTGGCAGTCTTGATAGGTATTAGTCACGTTTGATTGATGGCCATATACCCGCAATGCTAGTTCTAAGTCCGGAACACCTCTCAAACTCTCGACGCTTTTGCTCAATACCTCCTTGGCCGCTGCCATACGCGTTTGATTATTCCAATCTAGGTTCATGGAATTCGAGGCATCTAGTATAAAAAGAATACGCGTAGTGGTTTGGGTCCAGCCAAAACTGAATAAGGTCAGAAATAAAAGGGCCCAAATTGCTTTCACTAGTAATCTCCGAGTGTTTCTGAAAGTTGGTTAAGGGCAATTTGAAGCTGTTCTGCATTTGGGGCAACACCATGCCATTTGTGAGAGCCCATCATGTAGTCTACACCCTGACCCATTTCAGTTTTCATAATAATAACTACAGGTTTGCCATTTCCTGTCATGGCTTTTGCACGCTGCATTGTTGTGCGGATACTTTCAAAATCATGACCATCCATGTGTAAAACCTCCCAACCAAAAGCAGCCCATTTTTGGTGAAGATCTCCAAGTGAAAGTACGTCGTCGATATCACCATCAATTTGACGGCCATTCGCATCTATGGTTGCAATAATGTTGTCTACTTTATTGGCTGCAGCATACATAGCCGCTTCCCAAATTTGACCTTCTTGCAATTCGCCGTCACCATGCAGCGTATAAACAATAGTGGAGTCTTGATTGAGTTTTTTTATTTGAGCAGCGCCTACGCCAACAGAAAGCCCTTGACCCAAGGAGCCTGAGGCCATTCTGACACCAGGAAGTTTTTTATCTGTGGATGGGTGGCCTTGTAAACGCGCGCCTAACTTTCTAAATGTTCCTAGCTCGGCTATCGGGAAATAACCTGCTCGCGCAAGCACGCTATACCAAACTGGAGATATATGTCCATTTGATAAAAAGAAAAGATCCTCGTGATGACCATCCATTTGAAAATCGGCAGCATTATGCTGCATTTGCTCAAAATATAAATAGGTGAGAAAGTCGGTGCAACCCAAAGAACCCCCTGGGTGACCTGAGTTGACAGCCGAAACCATTCTAACTATATCTCTTCTTACTTGTGAGGCAATGCTTGCCAATGCTGTGTTTTCCATGATAATTTATTGTACAAAAGGTCTTGCAAAGCTACGTTTTATTAATTTAGTACTTGATTTAAAACTTTGAACATTTGACGCAACTTTTCAACGAGAATTAACGTCTTCTTTTGAATACCTCATCCTATGAAATTTATTTACACTCTACTTTTTACTTGTTTAAGCCTGTTTTCGTGGTCTCAATCCTCCTCCATCGATAATCAACTTAGCAAAAGCTATTCCAAAGATGAAATAGCTCAGTTTCGCAATGAAAACTCCCTACCTCTTTATGCTTATGCAATCGAGCATGCATGCTACCTTATCGATGCACCGCAAGGCAAAGACGTTGCTAACTTTAAATCAATTCAGCTGAGCAAAAACCCAGCTGTTCCGATGGAAATTTCCAACGAACCCATCGTTTTTACAGATTTTGGTCTTCAAATTCTAGATCAAACACAATACTTTTTGGTAACAAATACCAATAAAATATTGGTAGTGAAATCCAAAAACATTCTCCAATTAGAAATGCAAAACCATAAAAAATGAGACGTCTCCTACTCGCACTCATCGTTCTTATTAGTCTCAGTAGTGGTCTAAATGCGCAAGTTACCCTTGAACTCACCGGGCCAGATTATGGTCAAACGAATCCGCTCAACTGTGCCGGAATTGTTCCAACTGGTGGCACTAATTTTATTGATGGACCAGCCAACTATGCGCCAAACATGGACGAAACTTTAGTGCTTTGTCCTGATCTCAATCAAGGCTCCAAAGTTTCCATTGCCTTTGCGACAAATATTGGCTTTGAGTGGGACGTTCATCCAACAGATACCCTTTATATTTTTGATGGGCCATCAACTGCTGCCCCACTCATCGGTGCTTACAATAGCGGAACACATCCAGTTGGTTTATTTGCACAGGCTTCATGGAATAACCCTACGGGTTGTCTCACTTTGCGTTTTCGTTCAAACGGAGCAAATGAAGGAACAGGCTGGGTTGCAAACGTTGCTTGTGGTAATCCACCACAACCAATTGAACCTCATGTTGAAGCCTTCAGAAATGGCGGAGGTGTCAACATCATGAATCCGCTTGACACCGGTTTTGTTGACCTCTGTCCGGGTGATAGCGTATTGCTTAAAGCACTACCCAATTTCCCTTACTCATTGGAAAACACAAATACTGGCTATTCGCAAACCAATACCAATTGCACCTTTACTTGGACGATTGGTGGTGTTGGACAATTCACCGGAGATCAAATTTGGTTTAGCCCTACCGCAAATACAGGTTATTACGTAGATCTTGCAATTACTGATCAGTTTCCTCAAACCATTCATACCAATTTCAAAATCCGCGTATCCATACCACCTGTTTTTACCGGAACTGGGCCTTTAGAAGATACCGTATGTCTTGGGCAAAATTCTTATCTCATAGGCGGAGTAACACCACAAGATACCGTTGGTATTGAAATTCCTGGCGGTACTTTCCAAATTGGAGGCACCTTTGCAGGCCTGACCTTTTTACCCGATGGCGCTGGTCAAATGTATCAGACGTCTATCCCTATGTCTGGCTTTGATACCACAGCAGTTATTACCTCAGGTGCAGACATCGAACAAGTTTGTCTAGACATTGAGCACTCTTACATCGGTGACTTAGAAATCACTCTTACTTGTCCAAATGGAACTACCGTTTCCATAATGAATGCATATAACGGCACTCCCTTCGGTTGGAATGCACTTGTCCCTGGTGGATGTGGTAACGGAATTGGCACTTTCTTAGGAAACGACACCAACATTGACGGAGGTAATCCTGGATCACCAGTTTGGAGCTATTGTTTTTCCTCTACGAACAATACCTTCAATACCATTTGTGCTGAAAACGCGGCAGGAAACACCGTGATCAATGATTATGGTTTCAGCTCAATGAACCCAAATGGTGTCTATTTACCAGATGGAGATTTCAATCAATTTGCAGGTTGTCCGGTAAACGGCAACTGGACCATCACCGTTCAAGATAATCAAGGTATTGATGATGGTT
The DNA here is from genome assembly GCA_030830205.1 of Crocinitomicaceae bacterium. Taxonomy (GTDB): domain Bacteria; phylum Bacteroidota; class Bacteroidia; order Flavobacteriales_D; family Crocinitomicaceae; genus UBA952. Next base: position 5,072 of record JAURNL010000118.1, read on the forward strand.
ATATTTTTTCTTGGGGCATTTACTTTAATTCTGCACTATATCCTGAAAGCGAAGGTTATCAGAATTACGTAGTTAGTGAAGGTTGGATGTCTGACCCAACTATCATCTCCGGACAAAACGACACACTCATTGTTATTCAGCCTAATGTTGCTGGAATTACCAATTATACATATAGTATTACAGATAATTTTGGTTGTAACTATGACACCACAGTTTCTTTTGTTGTTTTGCCAGGCCCAGCAATTTTTTCTGATACCGCCGTATGTCACTACAGCTATTTTGTTGGTAATACCCAAGCATACGCCGGCGGCCAATGGTATGCACTCGATACTGCAGTTCACTTCATGCCGAGTAATTTAGTAGATAACCCCGAAATCATGACCTATAATATGGGGGGTGTTTTCCCCGTATTTTATGTGGATAATGCATGTCAAGATACGGTAGCGGCTAGTATAGAATTCATGCCCTATGTCTATGTCGCTATATTGGATTCTGCCATATGTCAGGGCTCAAGTTTATGGCTCAATCCTTATGTAATCAATACTACCCCGCTCCAAAGCGGCTATAGCCCGCCTATTAATGGTCAATGGTGGGATGGCAGTACCGATGTGCCTAGGTTGGCCACTGAAGCAGGAAATTATATTTATACCGCCCAAAATTCTTGTAACAGCATTAGCGACACAGCTAATATTACCTACAAACCATGTGACATCACTGCTCCTAACGTTGTAGTGCTTTCTTCACAAACAGGAAATGAAGCATTTTTTGTCAATTACGAAGGTATTGCCACTTTTAACTGTACAATTCTCAATCGATGGGGTAATGTGATTTATGAATATACAAACCCATCTGACAAATGGTACGGTAAAACGTTAGCTGGCGATGTTGTGGAGGAGGGTACTTACTTTTACCGAATCGATGCAACCCTTGATGGTGGAATCGAAATTCAAAAACACGGATTTATCGTGTTGAAGTACTAACATTGATTATTTTTGTGGCAAAACAATTCAAATGATCAGTTTTGCCGACGAAATCAGACAAGGAATTCCATCTGAACTACCAAGTTCAAAAACTTGGAATGCAACAATAAATCATGCCCCTAAGCGCAAAGAAATTCTCAGCACTAATGAAAAGAAGCTGGCAATTGCCAATGCCTTACGCTATTTCCCCAAAGAACAACATGCCATTTTAGCCCAAGAATTTGCCCAAGAATTGAAAGATTTCGGGCGAATCTATATGTTTAGGTACATGCCTGAAAACCCCATATATGCAAGGCCAATTGACCAATACCCAGGGAATTCATTGCAAGCTAAGGCAATTATGCTCATGATTCAAAATAATCTTGATCATCGCGTTGCACAACATCCACATGAACTCATTACCTATGGAGGAAATGGAGCTGTTTTTCAAAACTGGATACAATATTGTTTGGTAATGAAATATCTATCAGAAATGACAGATGAGCAAACATTGGTAATGTATTCTGGACACCCAATGGGTTTATTCCCTTCGCATCCAAATGCTCCACGAGTAGTAGTTACCAATGGTATGATGATTCCGAACTACTCCAAACCAGATGATTGGGAGAAATTCAATGCTTTGGGTGTCACCCAATACGGCCAAATGACTGCTGGATCTTACATGTATATTGGCCCACAAGGAATTGTACACGGTACAACTATTACTGTTCTCAATGCGGTAAGGCGCTTAGCTAAAACCCGCGATGACATTAAAGGCAAATTATTTTTAACCGCTGGATTAGGTGGCATGTCTGGAGCGCAGCCAAAAGCAGGGAATATTGCCGGTGTAATATCGGTAACCGCAGAAGTTAATCCAAAAGCAGCGCATACACGTCACGAACAAGGGTGGGTAGATGAAATCATTACTGATTTAGACCATCTTGTGACACGTGTAAAACAAGCACAGACGCAAAAAGAAGTCGTTTCAATCGCCTACTTAGGAAATGTTGTAGACGTTTGGGAGAAATTTGATCAAACAGGTGTACATGTTGACCTAGGTTCGGATCAAACCTCTCTACACAATCCATGGGCTGGAGGTTATTACCCCGCAGGTTTGAGTTTTGACGAAGCGAACGATATGATGGCAAATGATCCTGAACAATTTAAAACATATGTTCAAGATAGTTTACGCAGGCATGCTGCAGCAGTCAATAAGCATACGACAAAGGGAACCTATTTCTTTGATTACGGAAACGCATTCTTACTTGAATCTTCAAGAGCTGGAGGTGAAGTAATGGCTGAGAATCAAATCGATTTCAAATACCCCTCTTACATACAAGATATCTTAGGGCCCATGTGTTTTGATTTTGGATTCGGTCCTTTCCGTTGGGTATGTGCAAGTGGTAAGCCTGAAGACCTCGAAAAAACAGATGCAATTGCTTGTGCTGTTCTCGAGCAAATGATGCAAGAAAGTCCAGCTGAAATCCAGCAACAAATGGCAGATAACATCCAATGGATCAAAGGAGCACAAGAAAATAAACTCGTTGTAGGCTCACAAGCACGGATTTTATACGCTGATGCAGAAGGTCGAATGCGCATTGCTGCAGCCTTTAACAAAGCCATTGCCAGTGGTGTAATTGGTCCTGTTATTTTAGGTAGAGATCACCATGATGTTTCCGGAACAGACTCTCCTTACCGTGAAACATCCAATATATACGACGGCTCACGCTTTACTGCAGATATGGCCATCCAAAACGTGATTGGTGATAGCTTCCGAGGAGCAACTTGGGTGAGCATTCACAATGGCGGTGGTGTTGGTTGGGGTGAAGTTATCAATGGTGGATTTGGCATGTTATTAGACGGATCTGAGCAAGCACAACGAAATCTCACTAGTATGCTGCATTGGGATGTAAATAACGGTATCGCGCGTCGCAATTGGGCGCGTAATGAAAATGCAATTTTTGCGATTAAACGAGCTATGGAATCCGAACCGCTTCTGAAGGTGACACTACCCAATTTAGTAGATGAAAATCTTTTGGAAGATCTCTTTTAAGCAGCAAACTCCACATTTTTATTTTATGGGGAAGGCTTCTTGAAGAAATGCTCCTTTACTTGTTGGCATTTCAAAATGAAAAATAGTTGCAATTGTTTTTGAGATGTCGATCATGTCAGTTTTCTTAGCAACAATCACTCCTTTAGGAGTGTCCGGACCCAAGACTAACAGAGAAATGTGCCGACAACCAGCACATCGGCATCCATGATTTACAAATCCAGAACGCACCCCATCAAGGTGACGACCATGATCATTGGTAATCATTAAGGTAGTTTGATCCTTTAGTAGTGGGTTTGCCTGGATCATTTCCCATAACTGAGCTGCATAGGTGTCCGATTGTGTGATGGCCTCTAAATATTTATCCCAATTGTTTGCATGACCGTATACGTCTACAGCCAACAGATTGATTAGTAGTAGCTGAGGAGGATTTTGACTCTGAACCAAAGCTGATACCTTAGCAAAAGTTTTATCATCCCGACCATAGCCTAGACCGTTTCCGTTTGGACCACAATAGGTGCTTGCTACATACTGATTGTGCCACTTTTTATGTTTGGTATTTACTAAGACATCTAACTTGCCTTTGCTCGCCACTACATAAGCAGCACTAGCATCCTGATTAGTTGCCTTAAGAAAATACTGAAATATAGAGGGTTGTTTGGGTAATGTTGTACCCGAATTGGAGATGCGTTGATAGTTCCCAGTCACGATTGCCGCATGACCAGGTACTGTAAAAGTGGGGCCATTGTTTTGGAAGTTTGCATAGAATGTTCCTTCTTTTTTAAGCGAGTCACACAGAATTGGGCTGTATTTACAATTCTGTTCGCCGTAGGTTTCTGAATACCTTGGACCGTCAATCACAAGAATATATACAAATTTAGTATTGAAGCTATGGTCAAAGACTTGACTAAAAGCTTGACCTGTAATACCAAAAAAGCAAAAGAGAATGAGGAAATTGACTTTCATCTGCCAAAATTAAGTAGAATCTCAAACAAGCCTTGAATTTCTTTGTTTAATTCTTTGGATGAAATACCATTAAAGTGGTAAATTTGCACCAAATAAAGTGTTTTATTTATAATTAATCTAAATAAAAACGAGATGCTAACTGTTACTGATGCCGCCAAAAAACAAGCGCTTCGCCTTATGGAAGACGAGCAAAAAGATGGATTCTTTATTCGTGTAGGTGTACAAGGAGGAGGCTGTTCGGGTCTAATGTATCAACTTACCTTTGATAATCAAGAAAATGAAGGAGATATGTCCTTTGAAAATAATGGCGTAAAAGTTGTTGTTGATAAAAAGAGCTACCTCTACTTAGTCGGAACCACACTAGATTTCTCTGGTGGGCTAAACGGTAAGGGTTTCGTATTTCAGAATCCCAATGCTGATCGAACATGTGGTTGTGGTGAATCTTTTTCTGTATAATTATGTCAAACTACACTGAAAACGAACTTGCTCAAGAACTAGAAAACCAGGAATACAAATTTGGTTTTATAACTGATATTGAATCAGACACGGTTCCTATTGGTCTAAATGAAGATATCATTCGCCTTATATCGACCAAAAAAAATGAACCCTCTTGGTTGCTTGACTACCGACTCAAGGCCTTTACCATATGGAATAATATGACTGAGCCAGAATGGGCACATGTACATTATCAAAAACCAGACTTTCAGGCAATTGCTTATTATTCTGCCCCAAAACAAACAAAAAAATATGAATCTTGGGATGATGTAGACCCAGAGCTCAAAGAAACCATGAAAAAACTAGGGATTTCCATGGAGGAACAACAACGACTCACGGGTGTAGCTGTTGATTTTGTTATGGATTCTGTCTCTGTCGCGACCTCGTTCAAAGCCAAACTAAGTGAACTTGGAATTATTTTTTGTTCCTTTTCAGATGCAGTTCAGGAGTATCCTGAGCTCGTTCAAAAATATATGGGGACTGTTGTCCCTCATACCGATAACTTTTATGCAGCACTTAACAGTGCAGTATTTACGGATGGTTCATTCTGTTATATCCCAAAAGGCGTACGCTGCCCAATGGAACTTTCAACCTACTTTCGAATCAATGCCGGGGGTACTGGTCAATTCGAGCGCACGTTAGTAATAGCTGATGAAGGATCCTATGTATCGTATCTAGAAGGCTGTACTGCGCCACAGCGAGATGAAAATCAACTACACGCAGCAGTAGTAGAGCTCATCGCTTTACAAGATGCAGAAATTAAATATTCAACTGTTCAGAATTGGTATCCTGGCGATAAAGAAGGTAAAGGCGGAGTTTTTAACTTTGTTACGAAGCGTGGTATTTGTGAAACCAATGCCAAAATTTCTTGGACTCAAGTAGAAACGGGCTCTGCGGTTACTTGGAAATATCCTTCTTGTATTCTCAAAGGGGATAATTCAATCGGTGAATTCTATTCAGTTGCTGTTACCAACAATTTCCAGCAGGCCGATACAGGTACTAAAATGATTCATCTTGGTAAGAACACCAAATCAACCATTATTTCTAAAGGTATCTCTGCAGGAAACTCACAAAACTCTTATCGCGGACTCGTACAAATTCAAAAAGGCGCCCAAAATGCACGCAACTTCTCACAGTGCGATTCCTTACTCATGACTGACCATTGTGGAGCACATACCTTTCCCTACATTGAGTGCAAAAATCCTAGTGCAAAAATTGAACACGAAGCAACAACTTCCAAAATTGGTGAAGACCAACTTTTTTACTGTATGCAACGCGGAATAAGCGAAGAGAAAGCTATTAGTTTAATAGTTAATGGCTACTGCAAGGAAGTACTCAATCAGTTACCCATGGAATTTGCTGTTGAAGCTCAAAAACTTTTAGCAATAAGTTTAGAGGGTAGCGTAGGTTAATAATATTCTTATTTCTAGACACGAACGAAAATACAATGATAAAAATTGAAAATTTACACGCAAGCATAAATGGTAAGGAAATCCTAAAAGGACTAAACTTAGAAGTCAAAGCTGGCGAAGTACATGCTATTATGGGACCGAATGGTGCAGGAAAGAGTACGCTCGCCTCTGTTCTAGCTGGCCGTGAAGATTACGAAATCACACAAGGTAGTGTAACCTTTCTCGACAAAGATTTACTAGAGTTGTCTACCGAAGACCGCGCACGTGAGGGTTTATTTTTAGCATTTCAATATCCAGTAGAAATTCCTGGCGTGAGTAATGTTAACTTTTTAAGAACAGCATTGAATGAAAAGCGAGCTTATCTTGGGCAAGACCCCATTTCTGCCAAAGAATTTATGGCACTCGTTCGCGAAAAATCTGCACTTGTTGAACTCGATTCAAAATTAGCCTCCCGTTCAGTGAATGAAGGCTTTTCAGGAGGTGAAAAGAAACGAAATGAGATTTTCCAGATGGCGATGCTTGAACCAAGACTTGCCGTTCTTGATGAAACTGACTCTGGACTTGATATTGATGCACTGCGCATTGTCTCACAAGGTGTCAACGCCCTTAAATCTCCAGCAAATGCGAGTATCGTTATAACCCACTACCAACGCCTACTCGACTACATCGTTCCAGATGTAGTTCATGTACTTTACGACGGAAAAATTGTCAAATCAGGGCCTAAAGAATTGGCTCTTGAACTTGAAGAACGAGGTTACGACTGGATTAAAGAAAGTTTGTAAGATGGAGACTAAATTGGACAATAAACTCGAAAATTTTTGTGCCGATCTTCAGGCTAAACCATCTCGAATACCCTCAGATCTACAAGCGGAGGCGCAAAATTACATGCTAGATAAGGACTTTCCTACAACTAAATCTGAAAGGTTTAAATATACCCGATTAGCTAAACTTTCCAATACCACTTTCAATACAACTCAAGCATTAGCTTTAGCTGAACTCGAAGCGCATTGCATTTTGAATAATGCATATACCATCTACTTTAACAACGAACAAGTTTTTTTACCGAACGATCTCCCATTGGGTGTAACTATATGTCCAATTGCTGAGTCCCAAACACATTACCACGAAGCTTCGTTTAATGATGTTTTTAGCGCACTCAACGTGCTTTACGCACAACACGGGGTGAGCATTAAAATAAATGCACATTGCGCTCTTGACAAACCAATTCAACTCATTCAAGTTAATAGTGGTGGAAAACATTTTTATAGGCACCACTTTGAATTTGGAGAAAATTCAGAGGCGTCTATTTATATTGTCTCCAAAAGTATAGCAGCAACTCATAGTTTTGCGCATACTCATTTTCAGTACGAAATTGCAAAATCTGCTCGTATTAAAATTTCAAAAATACAAGATTGCAGTACAGGACATTTTCATTTTACCGAAGACCGTGCCAAACAAGATGCTCAATCTCATTTTGAAATCAATACAATCACGCTAGACGGTAGCTTTGTCAGGAATGATTCCGTTGTAAAAATAGAAGGTCAACATGCTCAAACATATCTAAATGGAGCTTACTGGCTTAAAGAAGAGCAGCATGTAGCTAATTATACCACAATGGATCATAAAGTAGCAAATTGTGAATCTTTTGAGACATACAAAGGTGTTGCCTCCGACAGATCTACAGCAGTCTTTAACGGTAAAGTTTTTGTTCGTAAGGATGCGCAAAAAACTAATGCGTATCAAAGTAATGCCAATGTTTTACTCTCTGACCATGCCAGTATCAATTCCAAACCGGAATTAGAAATTTATGCAGACGACGTCAAGTGTTCTCATGGCTCTACCACTGGCCAACTAGATGAAACCGCTCTATTCTATTTACGCGCAAGAGGTCTTAGTGAAGCATCTGCAAAAAACCTGCTTTTACAAGCATTTATGGAAGATGTATTGACCTATATTAAAGAAGAGGAGGCATTGAATTATATACATGAACGCATTGCTTCTAGATTTAATTGGAATTACTAAGTAGAAAAACATATCCAACAAAAAAGAGCGCTCAATGAGCGCTCTTTTTGTATCTAATTATTTTTTGACTATCCATTAAGGGCCTCAGCACCACCAACAATCTCAAGGATCTCATTGGTAATCGCTGCTTGTCTTGCTTTATTATAGCTCAACTTGAGACTCTTCTGAAGTTCACTTGCGTTATCTGTTGCTTTGTGCATTGCTGTCATGCGTGCACCGTGTTCTGCAGCAAATGAATCTCTAATTGCTTTATAAAGCTGCAATTTCATTGATTTTGGTAAAAGGTCTTCGACAATGTCCATTTTTGATGGTTCAAAAATATAATCGCCAGACTCTGCATTACTCGCAGTTGGAACAATCGGTAAAAATTGTTCAGTTTCGATTGCTTGAGTAGCCGCATTTACAAAACGGTTGTAAACCAATACCACTTTATCAAATGACTTATTGAGAAATTGAGCCATGATTTCTTCCGCTACTTGAGCTACTAACTCAAAACGTAAGTCTGCATAGACATCCTCCATGTTTTCAATCTTCTCATTGGCATAAAAATGAGGAGTGCGTTTGTATACATCCTTAATTTTTTTACCCAAACAAAGTACTGAAACATCTTTTCCTGCGTAATCCTCAGCGATGAGTGTACCTACTCGCTTGATAATATTGTTGTTGAATCCGCCGCAAAGACCACGATTAGAAGTGATTCCAACAATAAGTATTTTATTGGCTTCTCGTTGTTCAGCATAAGCATTTTCCGAAAGATCAAGACTAGCGCTCAAATTCTCAAGAATTTCGCGAAGTTTACCTGCATACGGACGCATTTGCGTTACAGCATCTTGGGCGCGTTTCAATTTAGCAGCCGACACCATTTTCATTGCAGAGGTGATCTGCATGGTGGAGCCCACTGAACTGATGCGGTTACGTATTTCTTTTAGATTCGCCATTGTAATCCTAAATTAAGGCTGTAATTATGCAAATTTACCAGCAACTTCTTTTGCTGTCTTTGTAAGTACAGCTTCTATTTCGTCTGTATATTTTCCTGCTTTCAATGCAACAAGGGTATCAGCATGACTTGCTTCCAAAACAGTAAGATAGTCTTTCTCAAATTCCTTTATTTTAGCAACTGGAACTGGCTGCATTAGGCCTTTCACACCAGCATAGATAATTGCAATTTGCTTTTCTACTGGATATGGATCGCCTTCGCGTTGCTTCAATATCTCTACGTTACGAGCACCTTTATCAAGGACAGCTTTTGTAGCCGCATCAAGGTCCGAACCAAATTTAGCAAATGCCTCAAGTTCGCGGTACTGTGCTTGATCAAGCTTTAATGTACCAGCAACCTTTTTCATGGATTTGATTTGTGCGGAACCTCCAACACGTGATACAGAGATACCAACGTTAATAGCTGGGCGAATTCCAGAGTTGAACAAATCAGACTCCAAGAAGATTTGACCATCAGTAATCGAAATTACGTTAGTAGGGATATAAGCTGATACGTCACCTGCCTGTGTTTCAATAATTGGAAGTGCCGTTAGTGAACCTCCTCCACGCACTTTTTCTTTCAAAGATGCAGGAAGATCATTCATTTGCTTAGCGATATTATCATCGGCGATTACTTTCGCTGCACGCTCAAGTAAACGGGAGTGAAGATAGAATACATCTCCTGGATAAGCCTCGCGACCTGGCGGACGACGCAAGAGAAGTGATACCTCGCGGTATGCAACTGCTTGCTTAGAAAGATCATCATAAACAATAAGAGCTGGCTTACCACAGTCGCGGAAGTATTCTCCTACTGCAGCACCAGTCATTGGTGCATAAAATTGCATTGGCGCAGGATCAGAAGCATTTGCAGCAACAACCGTTGTATAGGCCATTGCACCAGCGTCCTCTAGTTTTTTTACAATTCCTGCAACCGTTGAACCTTTTTGACCAATGGCTACGTATATACAATATACAGGCTCGCCACGATCATAAAACTCGCGCTGATTAATGATCGTATCAATAGCAACTGTAGTTTTTCCAGTTTGACGGTCACCAATAATAAGCTCGCGCTGACCACGACCAATTGGAATCATGGCATCTACAGCCTTAATACCCGTTTGAAGTGGTTCATTTACTGGTTGACGGAAAATAACACCTGGTGCCTTACGCTCGATTGGCATTTCGTAAAGTTCACCTTGGATAGGCCCTTTTCCATCAATTGGCTGGCCTAATGTATCAACTACACGACCAACCATGCCATCGCCAACTTGTACCGAAGCAATTTTACCCAAACGACGAACTGTGTCACCTTCTTTAACGCTAGATGAGCGACCAAGCAATACTGCTCCGACGTTATCTTCTTCTAGGTTTAGTGCAATTCCTTGCATTCCACCATCAAATTCAATGAGTTCGCCGTACTGAACGCCGTTCATTCCGTAAATGCGTGCAATACCATCTCCTACCTGAAGTACCGTTCCTACTTCTTGCAATTCAGCCTCTGAGCGGAAACCTGAGAGTTGCTCTCTCAATATTGCGGAAACTTCTGCTGGTTTAATATCTGCCATGTGTACTTATTTTTTTGTCTGTTGACGATTATACAAATTGTTGTTTGAGACGCTTAAGTTGACTTGCAACGGAAGCATCGATTTGGTGGTCGCCCATACGAACTATAAAACCACCGATTAGATCAGCATCTATTTCTTCAGTAATTTCTGGGGTGCCGTTAACGGAAGCAGAAATTTTAGAAAGTATAGAAGCTTTGGTATTTTCTTCTAATTGTTGCGCACTTACAATTGTAACTGGAACGATTCCTCTGTGCGCCTTTAATTTTGTAATAAACTGTTTGGCAATTTCAATCATAACCCCTTCACGGCCATTGTTGGTTACCAATGCCAAGAAGTCTAAGGTAGTTTGGTTGAAATCCTGAAATAGCTGCTTAATAACAGCAATTTTCTTGTCGATGTTGATAAGTGGGGAATTCAAGAATACTTGAAAATCATGAGCTTCTTCGGCTGTACTCAAAAGCTTTAAAATATCTGCTTCTATGAGCTCCACTTTATTGTGATCAATAGCCAACTCTAAAAGAGCAGTGGCATAACGAACAGCTGATTTATTAGACTTCATGGATTAGTTCATTTTGATTTCACCAGCAAGCTGCGTTGCAAGCGCTTTTTGTTTATCGTCTGAACTGAGTTCTTGACGTACAACTTTCTCCGCAATTTCTAATGAAAGACTGGCTACATGATTTTTCAATTCAGCCATAGCCGCAGCTTTTTCACTATTGATTGTTTGACGCGCAGACTCCACAATTTTTGCAGCTTCGTCCTTTGCTTTGCCTTTGGCATCTTCTACCATTCCGGTAGCAGCTTCCTTCGCTTCTTTTAAAATAAGATCACGCTCTGCACGGGCTTCTTTTAAAATTTGATCGTTCTCTGCTTTAAGTGCCTGCATTTCTGCCTTTGTCTTCTCGGCAAGTTCTAATGCTTCAGCAATTTTTTCTTCACGAGTATTAACCGCATTGAGAATAGGTTTCCATGCAAATTTGGCTAATAAGAACAATAAAAGGCTAAAAACGAGGCCAGTCCAAACAAGTAAACCAAAATCAGGTAATATCAAATCCATTTTTGTGTGTTTTAAAATTTAAAAAAAGGAAACCGCAACCAACCGCTGCAGTTTCCTTTTGAGTTTAATTACGCTTTTGCTCCAAGAAGACCAACTACGACTCCAAACAATGCAACACCTTCAATAAGTGCCGCTGCGATGATCATCGCTGTTTGAATTTTACCAGCTGCTTCTGGGTTGCGCGCAATACCTTCTACTGCAGAACCACCGATACGACCGATTCCTAGACCTGCGCCTAAAACTGCCAATCCAGCTCCGATTGCTGCAATACTACCAAACATTCCTGTCATTGTATTTAATTTAAAAGGTTACTAATTAATGGTGTGCTTCCTCAACAGCTGCCCCAATGAACAATGCTGATAGCATTGCAAAAAGGAAGCCTTGCAAGAACGCAACAAGGATTTCGAGCACCGAAATAAACAAGGCCATCGGGACAGACAAGCCTGCCCAAGCGATATTTTTGTTGATAAAGATAATTGAAATCAAAGCTAATACGATAATGTGCCCTGCAGTGATATTCGCAAATAAACGAATCATGAGCGCAAATGGTTTTGTGAGGATCCCGATAAGTTCTATAGGAATCATAAAGATTTTCATGGGGACAGGGATTCCAGGCATCCAGAAGATATGGCCCCAATAATTTTTGTTACCAGAAAATACGGTCACAAGCAAAGTACAGAAAGCCAAGAATAAGGTAATAGTGATATTTCCTGTGAGGTTTGCACCACCCGGAATAATTGGAATAAGTCCTAACATATTATTGATCCATATAAAGAAGAAAATGGTCAATAGGTAAGGAACATATTTGTGATATTTGTGCTTATCAATATTAGCTTTTGCAATGTCGTCACGAACCATGACAATAATAGGTTCTAAAAACTTAGCTAAACCTTTTGGAGCAACGGCACCGTTTTTACGATAAAACCTAGCAACTGAAAGCATTATAATCAGAATCAGTAAAGATCCAAAAAGTAACGAGGCCACGTTTTTAGTGATGGATAAATCTGTCGGAGTAGAGTTATGCGGGTGTTCACCTACAAAGTGTAGTGAGCCGTGTGCGTCTAGCTTGTAAATTTCCTCATGATAAAGCGCATACCCTTCTGCAGGCCCTACACCAGCCATAAAATGGTAAGATGTGCTATCATTGATAGCAACTTCCATTTTTTGACCATGATAGAAATGCTTGGAGCTAAAAAACTTAAAACCGTTGTCGTGAAGAATGACTGGAAGATAAACACTAATGCCTCCGTGTTCTGGGCCAGCGATGTGCCACTCATGCGCATCTTTAATGTGGTGCATGATCATTTCGCCAACGTTGAAATTTTCTTCTTCAGAAGCCTTTGCAAAAGGTTGATAAACAAAGAATGACAATGCGAAAACTATGATTTGCAAAAGTGAAGAAAACTTACCTGCCTGCTGCATTAGAATGTGTTTTTGCGTGTTTGCGAAAAAATTTTTGCAAAGGTAGTCAAACTTTCTAAAGAAACAATTTAATTTTTGAACAAATCAGGCTTGAGTTTTCCTCAATTTCTTATAAAGTTTGATTCCGAGCATTAATGCAATGCCCACACTAAAAAACCCAATTGTTCCTCCTATCCAGCCTAAACGGCTTTTCAAAACAACTAAAAATACGATGATAACTAATAGTAAGGTTGCGACCTCATTCCAAATCCTAAGCTGATTGGAGGTCCAACCCAGCTTGTCTGCTTCTGCGTTTCTCAAAAGTTTTTGAGAGTAAAAATGATAGGCAAGTAAGAGAACAACAAAGCCTAATTTGAGGTGCATCCAAGGTGAATGGAGTAAATAGGTTGCATTGAGTGCAATCATCCAAGTACCAAAAACAACCGTTAAGACCATCGCTGGCGTAGTTATGATCCACCATAGACGCTGCATCATAATGATGAATTGCTTCTGTAAGATTTCTTTTTCAGTGATTGGTTTGTCTGCTGCTTCCCTGAAGTATATAAACAAGCGCACCATGTAAAATAGTCCTGCAAACCAACTTACCACGAAGATGAGGTGTAACGCTTTGATGAAGTCGTAGGATTGATAGGTCATACTACAAATTTACATGAAAGGTCTTGAATCCTACTATATTTGTGATAAAAGCAAGCAAATGTTGGTTCGTTTATTGTTCTTATTACTCATTTTCTCAAGCCTAATCTCTAATGCACAAGTAGAGTTGCTCTCGCTTGAAGGGACCTACCAAGAAAAGAACTTAATTGTCAATAATCCACCCATGGCCGATGGTTTTGGCTTTTGTGTCAGCAAAGTGCTTGTCAACGGAGAGATCCTTCCTGCTGTCATTCAAACATCACACTTTGAAATCGATTTTAAACTCTTTCACCTAAAAAAAGGCGACGATGTTTTTGTCGTGCTCGAGCATGCTGTAGGCTGTGAACCTCGATTTTTAAATCCGAGCATCTTACTTCCTAAAAGCACATTTGTCTGCACGCAAATCAATACAACTAAAGAAGGAGAACTAACCTGGACGACTAACAACGAACAGGCCATTTTAGATTTTAGTATCGAGCAATTTAAATGGGGGCGTTGGGTAGAAGTTGGACAAGTAAAAGGAAAAGGCAGCAAGGGAACAAATCATTACCAATTCCAATTAACGCCACACTCTGGTAAAAATACAGTGAGGGTGAGTCAAACGGATAGCTCTGGCAAACCTAGGTTTTCAAAAAGCACAAGCTTTATATCAGCTACACCTGAGGTGGGGTTCAGTCCAACAAAGGTGCACACAACATTGACGTTCAAGGCTAAGGGCCAGGTAGTTAAAACCAAATATGAAATTTACGACGCTTATGGTAATCTGCTCAAAACCGGCTTCGGAAATACCGTAGATTGCCGCAACATCGTGAGTGGAGTCTATTTTATCAATTACGATAATAAAACGGGCAAATTCATCAAAATCGACGATTAACATGAAACGCATTGAACACCTCGGCATTGCCGTTCAAAGTATAGAACAATCTTTACCTATATTTGAAGCACTCCTTAATACCGTATGTTACAAACAAGAAGCTGTAGCATCTGAAGGGGTTAAAACTGCATTTTTTCAAGTAGGAGAATCTAAAATTGAATTGTTAGAAGCAAGCAATCCAGCGTCACCAATTGCCAAATTTCTAGAAAAAAATGGGCCTGGTTTTCATCATGTTGCGTTTGAGGTAGAAAATATTGATGACGAGATAGTGCGCCTTTCTAAAGCTGGTTTTCAACTGATTCACCATACACCAAAAGACGGAGCAGACAACAAACGCATTGCTTTTTTGCACCCGAAGTCAACAAATGGATTGCTCGTGGAGTTATGTCAAGAAAAAATCTCGTAAAAGTCTTGGGCCACTTGATAATAAAAAGTCTGTAAACCTGCTGCCTTTGCACCCTCAATATGCTGTGGGGAATCATCTATAAATAAGACTTCTCTTGGATCAAAACCCATTTGCCTACAAGTCCATTTAAAAGTGTCAGGATGTGGTTTTCTTTTACCAATTTGATGAGATAAAAACACTTGCTCAAAGAAACTATTTAAATGATCTTGAGTATGCTTTTTCAACGAACGTTCCACCTCAGTGAAGTGAAGCTCATTTGTATTACTCAATAAAAACAATGGGACTTTCGCTTGCTTAAGGTTTTTTAAAAGGGCCAATTTTTGGATTGGGAAGTCTCCTATCATGGCATTCCATGCTGCTGCTACTTGGTTTGGAGAAGTACCCATTTTCGTCTCAGGCAATAACAAATTAATAAAGTGTTGTTGAGAAATTTTTCCGCACTCAAAACGATCAAAAACCTCATTTTGAGCAAATTGCGTATACCGATCTTTAAAGTCTGCAACACCAAGCTTTTCGAACGCTTTTTCTGTTGCCATATAATCGATATCAATGAGAACGCCGCCCAGATCAAAAAGTACAGCCTTACAAGCAATTTTCATAAAGCAAAGTTAAGCTTCTTGGGTTATTTGAACCCATTCTAAATTAGTAAATATGACATTTCAATGACAATCCCGCTGCAGCTAGTGCTTAGTTTTGCAGCATAGAAAAAGCGCTTTGTTGCAACAACTCCATATTATCGCCTTTACGCACCGGCAATTAGATGTCAGTAAAATAGGATTGTTACACATCGAGAAAGAAGCGCAATCCCAACAATTAGTTCAACTCAAAGAAGAATTAGGGCTTACAGAACTCATGTTTCTTACAACATGTAACCGCGTTGAACTCACAATTGTCAACGGTTCCGATCTCGACACGCCTTTTCTAACGCGTTTACTTCAAACCTTGTACCCTAAGTTAGTACCCATTCAGCTAGAAGACTTTGTTCGAAAAGCCGAGGTCTACACCGGAAGCGCAGCTGTTCAGCACGCACTTTCTGTAGCATCATCCATAGATTCAATGATTATTGGGGAACGTGAAATTATTACACAAGTTCGCTTGGCCTATGAATATTGTCACAGTCTTCTACTCACCGGTGACCTCCTTCGCTTACTGATGAAAAAAGTGATCGAAACGGCCAAACGCGTCTATACAGAAACCAGCATCTCTACCAAACCTGTTTCTGTTGTTTCATTAGCTTACCAGCACCTCAAACAACTCAACATTCCTCTTGAGGCACGTATCCTGATTATTGGAGCCGGCGTAACCAACACCACTATGGCTCGTTTTCTAAAAAAACATGGGTTTAAAAATTTTCAAATTTTCAATCGTTCCTTATCAAACGCCCAAAAACTTGCTGACGAAATTCGGGGTCATGCATGTGTTTTAGAAGACCTTGCAAACTACCAAAGTGGTTTTGATGTCCTCATCACTTGTACGGCAGCAGATGGTATCATCATTACACCAGCTCTTTACGACTCTTTACTCCAAGGAGATAAACAAGAAAAAATAGTCATTGATCTAGCAATCCCACAAGATCTAGATGAAGCCATCATTAAAGAATATCCAGTCAAATATCTTTCCATCTCATATCTTCAGCGCATATCTAATGAAAATGTTAAAGAGCGCTCTAAAGAACTCCAGCAAGTAGAAGAAATCATTGCTAATGCCCGCTATGAATTCCAACATCTTTTGCGCGAACGCAAGGTGGAAATTGCAATGCGCGATGTCCCAGCACAAGTTAAAGAACTTCGGGTTATGGCTTATGCAGAAATATTTAAAGAAGACTTAGAAACTTTAGACCCGCAAGCTAAAGAGGTGCTTGATAAAGTGGTTAGTTACCTAGAAAAAAAATACATCAGTGGCCCTATGAAATTGGCCAAAGAAATCATACTCAATCATGCAGACTAAACCGCTCATCCGCATTGGAACACGCGGCAGCGACCTTGCCTTGTGGCAGGCAAACTTTGTCAAAAGACAACTCGAAGAACTCGGCTGTGAGGTTCATATTCAAATCATCGTCACACAAGGTGATCGCATTCAAAATCTCAGTTTTGATAAATTAGAGGGTAAAGGTTTTTTTACAAAAGAAATAGAAGCTGCGCTGATCAGCAACACCATAGACCTTGCGGTTCACTCTCACAAAGATCTTGAAACCACCCAACCAGCAGGCCTTTGCATCGGTGCAGTTTCATACCGAGAAGATCCTTCAGAACTTTTGCTGATGCGAAATTCCGCACACGATCCTTTGCAAAAATGGGGGCTAAAATCAGGCGCCGTCATTGGGACTTCCTCTGCACGCAGAAAGTCTATCATTAAAGCGTTGCGTCCTGATCTTCAAATTGAAGAATTGCGCGGAAACGTACCTACCCGAATAGATAAACTTCGAAATGGCAACTACGATGCAATCTTACTTGCCAATGCTGGAGTAAGTCGTTTGCAGCTTGCTATTGAAGATCTTTACACGATTGTATTAGATCCTACCGAATTTGTTCCAGCACCAGCTCAAGGTGTTTTAGGATTACAAATCCGTGAAAATGACAATCGAACACAAGAAATAGTTAACATGCTCAATCATCCAGTTGTTGCGGCAAAGATTGGTATTGAACGAGGTGTGCTTCAAGCTATGGATGGGGGTTGTCAATTGCCACTTGGAGTGTTTTTTGGCGATGACAAAATCCATGTTGCCCATGCTGCAAATTCAAACGAACCCGCCAAGTTTTTTCAATTTGCAATCAATGCAGGAATTTCTGAAATTGTGTCAACCTTAAACTACTGATCGTGAGCAGGGTCTTCATATCAAAAGATCCTGAAGATCTACAAGAAGGATTACACTTCCTGCTGCAAAATGGAATTTTAGAAGCACGATCACTTATTGAATTCAAGGGGCAAAGTTTTGAATGCCCAACCAACTACGATATCTTGTTCATAGCAAGCATACATGCAGCGTCATTCTTTTTAAGTAAGTGCCATACTACAGCTCTAATTGCTTGTGCTGGTGTGGAAACTGCTAAAAAAGTAGCCGAACGCTACCAAAAGAAAATAGATTTTATAGCTCATCAATCTGGCTTGCCCATAGAAGAAGCTGAGCGCTTTAATATTTGGCGAGATGGGCGTACTGTTTGTTTTCCGAGCAGCCAACTATCTCTCGGCACCTACTCCAAGCATATTCCAGAAAACGAGAAAATTATAATGCCTGTTTACCAAACCCAATACAAAAGCCTTATCATTCCTGAAAAAGATATTTATATTTTTACCTCTCCAAGTAACGTTAGTGCCTTTTTTAACAACAATCAAATCCCATCAAATGCAAAAGTCGTAGCATGGGGTAGGTCGACTGAGCAGAAACTCCTTGAGTACCAAATATCTGTAACTCAGGTTTTGAAAGGACAACAACAAATGGAACTTTTGACTTGGTTGAGTAAATACCTATAAAAGCCTAACTCGCAAATGAAATTTGAACAAACTGAGTACATTAATTCTGATTTAATTAGGCTTTTTGAACAAACAGTACTCGGTACAAATGGAGCTAAATACAAACATTTGGATGTTGGAGAAAGTGTGGCTCATACTGATAACCCGCTCAGTTTTTCCTTGAGAAGAAAAGAACAGCTCATCGCTAATATTACTTTCTGTAAGCGCCCATTTGGTTTATATCTGCGCTATTTTGCATTCGACAAACGCTTTCAATCAACGGGGAAAGCCAGAATGAATCCCAAGTCACAAATAAAGAAAGAAATAGAAAATGTTTTTCTAGACATCACCTCTCAATTCCCCGGTAATCAAAACTATTGTTACGCCTATATTGATGCAAAAAACGTACGCAGTAAATGGATGAGCGAAACTTTTGGATTTCGAACAAAAGCCAAACTGAACACACAAACTTTTAGTCGCGTATTTCCAAAGGCTGCAGCGAATTTGAAAAAAGAAGCAATTTCAAGTGAGCTTTCCCAAATCATAGAAAACAACTATGGCCATTACACTGCTTATTTCACACATTTCTTTGAAAACGGGACTGTATTTTCACTTTTTAATGATAATGGTGATCGTATAGCCTTTGCACAATTTCATCACGTTCGTTGGGAAATTCAACGATTCCCAGGAAAGTTAGGTGGGCTTTGGGTAAAATTATTGCCTTTTATACCCATTTTACGTAAAATAATCCAACCAAAAGAACATACGTTTTTAGTGCCGGATATTGTTTGCAATCCCTCAGGAAACATTGCGGATGTGCAGCGCTTATTTGAAGCGGTTCTCGCTCACGAAAATTTGCATTCCATGCTTTGGTGGAACGATACAAGAGATCCTATATATCAAAGAGCCCAGAAGCATTTCAACTGGGGCTTGCTTCATCATATCATTGGTATAGCGGAGGTCGATGTTGTGATCAGAGGAGACTACGAGCCCAAAGAACCCATCTTTATTGCTGCCTTCGATATGATCTGATTTTCAGTAAGAAAGTAATCTAGTAATGAGGAGTTCCTTAATGCGTTTATCAACCGCGTTTTTATTTCTTAAGTAAAATTGAAATTCTTCCTCGCTAAATAATCCGATGATCATACCAATATATCGATGAACTAGTCCTGGAGTTTTGGAGAGCAAATTAGCAAGTTTGCTGCGTTGCAAAATAGGGTTTTCAATGGATTGCAAAATCTCAAATACAGGGTTTCTCGACCATTCTATTTGAAAAATTTCATGCTGTAACTTCAAAATTGGTCGCAGCACTTCATTTTGAAACTGCTCTAATTCGTTGGATTCACTATTTTCCTTTTGAATAAGTGGTCTCAGGTTTTTTAGGGTGTCGTTTGGCCTCATGCTTCTTCAGACAATTCAAGGATGCGAATGTTTGGATAGAATTCATCTAGGTAACTTACGGAGCGTTCCTCGTCAGGGTTTGCTGTGAAAAACAACGACTTACATTTTGGCAAACTCTCAGTAAGCCTTACAATATAACCTTTATGGCCAGCACGCATTTGTTCTTCCAAACCAAGTACTATAAATAATTTCAATTTTTTAATATTGAAACCATTTTGAAAATAGAGCTCGGCCATTCGGCGAGTAGTACCGACGATAATCTCGGTGCCATCAAAAAGATCATTGCGCTGTTGTAATTTGTTTCCTTTTTCGACCACAAGGTCAACAGTTAGGTCCTTTGCTTTAACTAACTTCACAAATTCCGCATGAATTTCTCTGGCTTGTGTATCGCTTGTACATAATATTATTGCTCGAGGTGAGCCTTCCTCGGGTTGCGGAATCACTTCGTCAATCAGGGGCCAAAGATTCATTTGATATTGACTTGGCAGTGCTGATACCAATAAATATTGACTGGGTTGTAATGCTTTTTGAATGATTTCCATTAAGATTTTAGTTTGGGGTTTTCATGATGGCGTGTCGCATCGCGATGTGTCTTTTTTTCTAGATTTTTAACTAGGGCAGTATCCAAATCTATTCCCGTTTGATTGGCCAGGCAACAAAGTACAAATAAAATGTCGGCCATTTCATCTCCCAAGTCTTTGTCCTTGTCACTTTCCTTCTCAGATTGCTCGCCATAGCGCCTTGCTATAATGCGTGCAAGTTCACCTACCTCTTCCATGAGAACTGCCATATTGGTTAGTTCATTGAAATAGCGGACGCCGAGTGTTTGGATCCAATGATCAACTTTTGCTTGTGCTTCTTTGATTTCCATGTTACAAAGGTATCAAAACCTCTCGTTGATATGCTTACCTTTGTAGTGTATGGAAAAATTAAGCAATTTCATCAACGGCCAATATGTCGCTCCGAACAATGGCCGCTACATAGACAACTACGAGCCTGCAACTGGTCAAGTCTATTCCTTGATTCCAGATTCTGATGCCAATGATGTTGAACAAGCCGTATTAGCAGCTGAGGCAGCATTCCCTTTGTGGTCCACAATGGGAATAGAAGAGCGCGCGGGAATTCTTCGCAAGTTATCAGAAGGGATTGAGGCAAACATGGACGCCTTTGTAGCTGCTGAATCCAAAGACAACGGAAAACCAATAAGTTTAGCACAACATGTAGACATACCAAGAGCGGTATCTAACTTTCATTTCTTTGCTACGGCCATTGAACATTTTGCCTCAGAATCTCATCAAATGGAAGGTGTAGGTCTCAATTATACCACTAGAAAACCTATCGGTATAGTTGGTTGTATTTCTCCTTGGAACTTACCATTGTATCTTTTCTCTTGGAAAATTGCACCCGCTTTGGCTGCTGGGAATTGCGTGATTGCAAAACCCTCTGAAATTACACCTTACACAGCATTTATGCTTGGGAAAATTGCCAAAGAAGCAGGTATGCCAGACGGAGTTCTCAATATACTACACGGCACAGGACCTAGCGTTGGAGACGCAATTGTAAAACATCCGAAAATCAAAGCAATTTCATTTACGGGAGGTACTAAAACAGGAGAATATATTGCTCAAACAGCTGGCCCTATGTTCAAGAAATTATCTTTGGAACTAGGTGGTAAAAACCCAAATATCATTTTTGCCGACTGTGATTTCAAAGATGCTCTCAGTACAACTATTCGTTCTTCTTTTGCCAATCAAGGTCAAATTTGTCTTTGTGGCTCACGTATTTTTATCGAACGTTCTATATATGAGCCGTTTAAAGATGCATTTGTAGCTGCAGTATCTAAAAGTAAAGTTTCATTCCCAGAAGACCCTGAAGCAAAACTTGGAGCTGTTGTTTCCAAGCCTCACATGGAGAAAATATTAAGCTACATAGAACTCTCTAAAGAAGAAGGAGGTACCATTTTATGCGGTGGGAAACGCAAGATTTTAGAAGGTGAGCACTCCCAAGGATATTATATAGAACCAACCATCATAGAAGGTTTACACTACAATTGTCGAACCAATCAAGAAGAAATATTTGGGCCTGTGGTTACGATTACACCTTTTGATACAGAAGAAGAAGTCCTTACTATGGCCAACTCTACCCAATATGGTCTTGCAGCAACTGTTTGGACATCTGACCTCAAACGCGCACATAGAGTAGCCGATCATGTTCAGGCCGGCATCGTTTGGGTCAACGCATGGTTAGTTAGGGACCTTCGAACCCCTTTTGGAGGTGTAAAAGCTTCAGGGGTTGGCCGCGAAGGTGGTTGGGAAGCATTGCGCTTCTTTACTGAGGCTAAAAATGTGTTTATCAAGTATTGATGAAAGCGCTAATCATTTTTTTGCTGCTACTTAATTTTGTAGTGCACTCTCAACTGCAGCCCGCACTTTTTCAATTCAAAACAGATACCGTGCTGCAATGGCATTACCATTTTGGCGATGAATTTAGAGAGCAAGAAGTTGATCAGAGCAAGTGGCATCCGCGCTATCCTTGGGGTGGTTTGTTGCTCGATCAAAGCCAATGGGCGGTTCCCGAAATGCTTTCTCAAAAAGATGGCTGGCTGCATTTAGGAGCCAAAGAATTTAAGCAAAAAACAGCTGTTCCTAACTGGATGATCAACCAACAACAAGCCAAAGAACTGGGACTGAATATCAAAAACGACACTGTGTATCTCGATTACCTCACCTCCTGCATCTGGAGTGTCGACACCTTTCGCTATGGTTATTTTGAATGCAGAGCAGTTGTGCCCGAGGGTAAAGGCTTGTGGCCCGCATTTTGGCTTTTTGGTCAGAATGGAAAAGACGAAATCGACATCATGGAATGTAAAGGTGAGCGCAGCAACGATGTGCATGTGGACATCCATTTACCAGAACGAAAAGATTACGTCAAAAACAATATTGGTCTCAGAAAAGACTGGGGCGGTTGGGTCAAAATGAAAACGCCCATCGTAAATGACACCATTATTTACTCAGGCGTTTGGTTGCCTAATTCACTTACGTATTTTATAAATGGTGTGCCCATCTCGCATTTTGGCGGCGATTTTTCTACGCCAATGAATGTAATTGTCAATTTAGCAGTAGCCCGCGATAATTATCCTTTCAACCCTGGTCCCGATGCCCAAACGGTTTTCCCAGCCGACTACCAAGTTGACTACATTAGAGTTTGGAAATTAGAGCCCAACGCAGCCAAAAAAATGACAGTTTTCCCTCAAGTTGATGTCGAAGATAATGGCTGGATTACCATCAAAAAGGAAGTGCTCAAAAAGAAAATTCCACTGATTTACCCTAAAAAAGAATTGCAAAAAGAGCAGGGTTTTGTGAGCCTCATTCCTATTGATCAGACGAATTATTTGGTGCAGGTCAATGGCAGTGGTGAAGTGCAGGTTAGTGCTTGGGTAAAGGGAATTGAGCAACCCAAATTTGTTGCAGATATTATTAAACGTCAAGGCGATGCTTTACTCGGCAGGGATATTTCGATAGTACTGAAAGATGCCCCAAGCAACATCGAACTGCGCATCACATACAACGGAAAAACGGCTTCCTACTTTCCCTTTAATTAGCGCTCTTTTCTTTCTCTTTGAAACGATAACCGGCAACAAACTTAAGGGCAAAATAAATTTGGCGGTACTTCAAGTCATCAAAACGCAGACTTTTATTGTCAAAATCACTTACTAAAAAGAAGAATTTTTCATCGGAAGAGTATCCACCCATTAATCTTACATCATATCGAGGTGCAAGTCCCAATCTGATTTGAGAGTAAGTGGCTGTTTCGTATTCTTTGAATTGTACAACTGGCCCTAAACCCGCCCAACCGCCTATTTGCCAATTTTGTTTGCGATGAACATAAGCAATACCAGGTGTTGCACCAAAGTCAAATGCTTTGAGTCGCTCGATTGTCAATATTTGATCATTCTCGTTTTGAGCATCATTTGGAATCAAACTACCAGATGAATTGCCTGATCCAAAATAATTAAGCGTCCCTTTTAAGTACCAGGTAAGAATCTGGGCATTGTAGTGAGCTCTTTTACCTAGTAGTCCATCGATTTGAAAATCTGGATTGTGAAAATACCACCCATTAGTCATTAAATTGAAAGAGTATGCATCAGGTAAAATGAACTTGGGTTGTTTAAGGGCATAACCGAATGTTGTTTTCAATTCCAGATCGTACCAAATGTGCTTGTGAGAAAAATCATAGGCAAAGTTGTATTGGGTCGTTTTGCCAAATTTATTATTTGGACGTAAATTGCCAATAACCGGAAAACCGAAGCGTACATGAAACCATTTGTAGGCAAAGCCCAGTCCTAAAAAAGGACTAAAATTATTTTTATAGGCTAATGCTCCTAATTGCCCTGAAAATGGATATTCAATCCGAAATGGGTTGACATTGTAACCGAGGTCAGCATAAAGAATTGGACGATTCTTAAAACTTACTACAGCCTGATTTTGGGCATTTGTTTGAATTACCCAAACCAGAATGTAAATACTAAAAAGTGCTACCTTCTTCAAGCCCTAAAATAAATGCATATACTTTAGCGCGCTCTAAGCGCTCCACACTTCGACCTGAACCACCACCATGGCCTGCATCCATATTGCATTCAAAAATAAGTGGTTCATTATTGCTTCGCATAGACCTAAGCTTGGCAACATATTTAGCAGGCTCCCAATATTGTACTTGTGAATCATGGTACCCTGAAGTAATATACATAGCCGGGTAAGCCATTTGATGCAAGTTGTCATAAGGAGAATACTTGAGCATATAGTAGTAATAATAAGGGTCATTTGGATCGCCCCACTCTTCATATTCACCTGTAGTTAGTGGAATACTTTCATCTAACATTGTTGTAACCACATCAACAAACGGAACCTCAGAAACAATTCCTTTGAATAGATAAGGAGCCATATTTGCGATTGCACCCATGAGTAATCCACCTGCGCTTCCTCCATTTGCGTATATGCGATTTGGATCGCAGTAACCCATAAGACCTAAGAATTCAGCGGCATTGACAAAATCGGTAAACGTATTTATTTTTTTATCAAATTTCCCGTTCTGATACCATTCTTCACCTAGATACTTGCAGCCTCTAATGTGTGCTGTTGCAAATACAAAACCTCGATCGAGTAATGATATCCTAGTTGGGCTAAATACATCTGGGATTGTATAACCGTACGATCCATAACCATATAATAATAAAGGAGCTTTTTTTAAAACCGTTCCCTTCTTATATACAAGGCTTATTGGGATTTGAGTGCCATCATTGGCAGTTGCCCATACGCGTTTAGACACATAGTTGTCTGGACTAAAATCAGGGTCTCTTAACTTTTTTTCAAAGAAAACTTCCCGATTTGAAGACTTGAGGTCATAGGAATAAACCCTTGATGGGGTGGTCATGGAATTGAAAACATAATAAATTTTATCTGCCGAATAGTCATCGTTTGTAGCCAGTCCCAAGAAATAGGTTTCCCCATCTACATCAATATACTTTTCATGGCCATCCGTTAGATTTTTTAATTTCAATTTCAAAAGACCATTGGTTCTTTCTTCCAAAAGCAAGTAGTCTTGAAATACACTTATGCCTTCTATCAATACATCCCGATCGTGTTTGATGTACTCTTGACAAGCAGTAAGGTCTTTTGGAATCCCTTTAGAGAATAGGATGCGATTATTCATCGCATTGTCATTGCTCAAAATATAGAAACCATTCTCATGATGGGCTACTTCATATAAATGTCCTGCCTTTCTGGTTAAAAAGACTTCTGGCAAGGCCTTAGCTGAGGAGGCATCGAGAAGTTGAATTTCTGCAGTAGTGGTACTGTAACTATAAATTAATATGTACTCATTGGTGATGGTTTTACTGATATCTACACTGAATTTGTCATCCTTTTCTTCAAAAACTAATTCATCAGCACTTTGCGGCGTTCCCAATTGATGACGATAGACCAAATACTCCCTGAGTGTTTCCGGATCTTTTTTGGTGTAATATACCGTTTTGTTATCCTTGGCCCAAACAATACTACCGCTTGTTTCAGTGAGCACATCTTTAAGGTATTTGCCGTGCTCACGAAATCGTATTTCATATTTTCTACGCCCTTTGAAGTCCTCAGACACAGCTAAAATTTTATTATTCGGAGAAGGTGCCCAACTCGCTAGTTCATAAAAGGACTTGCCCTTAGCACGTTCATTTTCGTCAAAAAATAATACTGCCTTATCCTCTTGATCATAACGATAAATCTGCTCGTAATCTTGACCTGCTAGATTTCGCCTTTGATACTTATAACCATTTACAATAAATGGGGCGCTTGTCTCATTTGGATCAATTCGCGTTTCAAATTCAACTAATAATTCATGAACCAAAGGCTCCAAGTTATTAAAGTATGCCCTTGCAAAATCATTTTCCTTTTCAAGATAGTCCAGTACAGGTTGAGCATCTCGTTCACGCAACCAGTAGTAAGGATCAAGGCGCTGGTGTCCATGTTTTTCGAGTAAATATTCTTGGCGCGGTGCAATGGGTTCTTGGGCAATAAGTTGGTCTAGCATAATCAAAAAGAGACTTGTAAAAATGAGCCGTAGTTTCATGACAGGATTTCTAGCAAAATTAGCGATATTCTCTCTTGAAAAGTTTAACTTTGAAATGTGAAGAAACTTTATAAATACTTACTCAATACCCTACCACGTCCTTTACTCATCAGGCTGAGTTACCTTTTTAGAATCATAGCTCCCACATTGTACAAAGGAAATAATGTACACTGCCCAGTATGCGACAAATCATTTTCCAAGTTTCTGTCTTATGGTTCTGATGTAGCTCACCGTGAGAACGTTCTTTGCCCTTACGATCTTACGTTAGAACGACATCGCCTGATGTGGCTTTATCTCAAAAACCACAGTGCTTTTTTTACTCAACCAAATTTATCGGTACTACACATGGCCCCTGAGCAATGTTTTATTGACCGATTCAAGGCGCAAAAAAATTTAAACTACCTCACTGCCGATATCGTTTCCCCGATTGCAGATATGCATTTTGATTTACATCAAATTCCTCTAGAAGACAAGCGCTTTGACGTCGTTTTTTGTAATCACGTCATGGAACACGTGCAAGACCCTATTCAGTGCATGTCGGAATTATTTAGGGTCATGAAACCAGGCGGTTGGGCTATTATGCAAGTGCCACAAGATTTTTCTAGAGATACCACTTTTGAAGACCCTTCTATCATCACAGAAGCTGACCGGGAGAAATATTATTGGCAAAAAGATCATGTGCGCTTATTTGGGAAAGATTACCCCAATTACCTTGAAAAAGTTGGTTTTCAAACGGATATTTTCGACTTCCATTCTCATTATTCAACTGAAGAAATAAAACGCTTTCGCCTTATGAAAGATGAAGTATTCTATATTTTTAAAAAACCCTAGCTCATGAAAGCAATTGGTTTTATTTTGAGTTTGATGTTTGTGCTAAACGCATTTGCTCAGAAAAATATCTTTTTAAATATTGAACCAAAATTTGGCAATCAATCATTTGTATTAAATCAAACCTATATTGGTAATGACGGTGTTGCAGTAGAAATCCAAGATTTCAATTATTATTTATCAGATGTCAGTATTTTCCATGACAACGGGCAACAAACCGATCTTTCAAACGATATTTGGCTAGTGACTCCAACCCAACACAGTCTTTATCTAGGTTATTTGGGAATTGATCAATTGGACTCTATTTGTTTTACTATAGGTGTCCCCAAGCGCTACAATACGCAATCTGGATCCCTTGCACAGGATATTTCCACTTATCCCGAGACTCACCCTTTGAGCTTTCAAAGTCCATCAATGTATTGGGGCTGGGCTTTTGGTTACATGCACATGATTGTCGGAGGAAAAGCAGACAATAATAATAACGGCATACCTAACGCTTATTTTGAATTGCATAACCTCGGCAACAACAACCAACAAACAGTTACCTTACCACTTATTCAAACTAACATAGGCTCACAAATTGATCTGTCGCTAAATTGTCATTTAGATCGCTGGCTCAACCAAATGCCACTTTCTAGTGTAGGTGTTTTGCATGGTGAAACCGGACTCAATCAAAATGTGATGCAAAATATTCAGATTCAGGATGTATTTACATTAGATGCAGCGGCACAAACAGTATCGCATCAAATAAACCCATTTACCTGGATGCAATCTGCCAATGAAGTCACTGTTTTTTGTGATCAAAATGAGGTAATTGACCATTTTAAGGTATACGCCAACACAGGCCAACTTTTACTTGAAGGCGCCCCCTTTCTTTCTACAGCAATTATTCCACTTGATCATTTCAACAGTGGCGTTTATCTCTTTCAGATTGAAACTTCAAAGGGTCCTTATCCCGCTTTTAGGATTATCAAACCATAACGTATGATGCGCTTTTTTTCCATAGCGCTGCTTGTGACTAGTGTTTTTTTGATGCTTAGATGTGGCCAATCTCAAGATTTGAATGCATCAGTTTTTATTCCGTCCCCAACGGATAACCCTCCAAACGCTGAGAAAATTGCACTAGGCCGAAAACTCTTTTTTGATAAACGACTCTCTCTTGATGGAACCATCTCTTGCGCTAGTTGCCACGATCCGCGCAAGGCTTTTACAGATAACCATGCTAAAAGTATAGGTATTGGCGCTCAATTAAGCGAGCGCAATGCCCCAAGTATCCTCAACGCTGCATTTTTAAAAACGGCCATGTTCGACGCACATTTAAAGAGCCTTGAATTACAGGTAATTGTGCCCATACAGGAACCGGTAGAAATGGGGCACAATATGAAAAACCTCATCAAGCAGTTACGTCAAATCCCCGAATACCAATCCGCAGCACAAACGATCTTTGGTCGAGATTTCGACGCATGGGTGCTCACTCGCAGCATTTCTGCATTTGAACGCAGCCTAATCTCCATGAACGCACCGTTTGACCAATACTTAGCTGGCCAAAAAAATGCGCTTACGCACAATCAAAAAGAGGGTTGGCGTATTTTTTCCGAACAATTGTATTGTACAAAATGTCATCCAGCACCTTATTTCACAACTTATGAAGCAGCCAATAATGGCTTGTACAATTCTTATGAAGGAAAGGTCGATCAAGGTCGTTTTCGCATTCACCATGATTCTTCTGAAATAGGAATGTTCAAAATTCCTTCACTCAGAAATCTACCCCTAACTTACCCTTATATGCACGATGGTAGCTTAAATTCTATTTCGGAGGTGCTTTTGCATTACCAAAAAGGTGGAGCCAAGCATCCATTGCAGGATCCTCGAATTGTGGCTTTTGATCTAACATTGAAAGAAAAACAGCAGCTCATGGTTTTTTTTAATGCATTAGTAGATACTTCTTACCTGCGTAGAAACGGCTTTTAAGCTAGATTGCTTACCTTTGTAGCTCCAAAATCAAAGGTTATGTATCGCTCACACACTTGCGGAGAATTAAGAATTCAACACGTCGGAACCAAAGTTACACTCGCAGGCTGGATGCAACGCTCCCGTGACCTCGGTGGAATGACCTTTATCGACCTTCGCGATCGCTATGGAATTACGCAACTTGCTTTCAATATGGAAGTCAATTCCGATCTATGCGAACAAGCACGCAAGTTAGGTCGCGAATTTGTGATTCAAGTTGAGGGTGAAGTCATTGAACGCAGCAGTAAGAATAAAAATATTCCAACTGGGGAAATCGAAATCAACGTTACCGATTTGGTTGTCCTCAATGCCGCCAAACTGCCCCCATTTACAATTGAAGACGATACCGATGGTGGTGACGAATTACGCATGCAATACCGCTACCTCGATTTACGTCGCAACCCTGTTCTGGAAAAACTACGCCTGCGAAACCGTGTAGCGCTCGAAACCCGTAAGTTTTTAGATTCTAAAGATTTTTTAGACGTAGAAACACCTGTCTTGATTAAGTCAACTCCCGAAGGCGCCCGCGACTTTGTAGTGCCAAGCCGAATGAACGAAGGTCAATTTTATGCTCTTCCTCAATCACCACAAACTTTTAAGCAGCTATTAATGGTGAGCGGATTTGACCGTTACTACCAAATTGTCAAATGCTTCCGCGACGAGGACCTCCGTGCAGATCGCCAGCCAGAGTTTACCCAAATTGACTGCGAAATGGCATTTGTGGAGCAAAATGATATCCTTGAGATGTTCGAAGGCCTCATCAAACACCTTTTTGAAACAGTTCGAGGGGTTAAATTTGAAGGCGCTTTCCCGCGAATGACTTACGCTGAAGCGATGGAGCGTTATGGTTCTGACAAACCAGATATTCGCTTTGGAATGGAATTCGTAGACCTTACTTCACTTGCGCAACAAAATGATTTTGTGGTATTCAATACCGCTGAAGCCGTATTAGCTATCAATGCAGAAGGCTGCAGCGAATACACACGCAAACAACTCGATGAACTCACCGAATGGGTGAAGCGCCCACAAATTGGCGCCAAAGGATTAGTCTATATCAAGTGTAATACTGACGGGACATTTAAGTCGAGTGTAGATAAATTCTATTCCGAAGATGACCTTCACGCAATGGCAGAACGCGCCAATGCAAAGGCCGGTGACCTCCTTTTACTTTTGTCAGGAGATCTTGCCAAAACGCGCAAACAACTCAACGAACTACGTCTTCACCTTGCTACACAACTCGGACTTCGAGATCCAAATATATTCAAACCACTTTGGGTACTCGATTTTCCGTTACTCGAATGGGACGAAGAAAGTGGCAGATATCATGCCATGCACCATCCTTTTACTTCTCCTAAACCAGAAGATCTACACCTCATTGATACCAATCCGGGAGAAGTTCGCGCCAATGCTTATGACCTCGCCATGAATGGCGTTGAGCTTGGTGGAGGTTCAATAAGAATTCACGACCGCGCTCTGCAATCTAGAATGTTTGACCTCCTTGGTTTTAGCAAAGAAGAAGCTCAAGCTCAATTTGGCTTTTTGATGTCGGCTTTTGAATATGGAGCGCCTCCACACGGTGGATTGGCCTTTGGCCTTGACCGCTTAGTTGCTACCATGGGCGGATCAGAGTCTATCCGCGACTACATTGCTTTCCCGAAAAATAACTCAGGTCGAGACACAATGATTGATGCGCCATCTCCTCTAAATGAGGCTCAACTGAAAGAATTAGGCCTTAAGCTCAACTAAGCTGCATGTTTATTGTTGTAAAGATATGAACCCACAAATCGATCAACTTCAAGCTGCGCTAAGCGCACACCGCAACAAACTACTCGAGCACCCAATGTATGCTCAAATAAAAACTATAGAAGATTTTCAAAGTTTTATGGAGCAGCACATCTTTGCTGTTTGGGACTTCATGAGTTTACTCAAATCCCTACAACGTGACCTGACATGTGTAGAGGTTCCTTGGTCGCCAAAAGGTTCTCCAATCACGCGTCGCTTCATCAATGAAATCGTATTGGGGGAGGAATCAGACCTTGATAAAGATGGTAAAGTCTTGAGTCATTTTGAAATGTATTTGGAAGCCATGCAACAAATTGGCGCTAATACACTTCCAATTCACCAACTCACAGAGTGGCTTTCATATGGTAAAACCCTCGACGAAGCACTATACCAATTAGAAATCCGTGAAGAAACCCGCGAATTTGTGCGCTTCACATTTGAGATCATAGAAAGTGGTCAAATTCACAAAATTGCGGCACTTTTTACTTTCGGTAGAGAAGACCTCATTCCAGATATGTTTATTGAAATCTTGCGCGAAATGCAAAGCCAGGGCCAAGGAAACATTGACAAACTACTCTATTACCTTGAAAGACACATTGAAGTAGACGGAGGTGATCACGGACCTATTTCTCTACAAATGATGGATGAAATTTGTGGCACTGATGTCATGAAATGGCAAGAAGCTACGGAGGTCTCTATTCAAGCTCTTGAAAAACGATACGCCCTTTGGGATGGCATCCAAGCCAGTCTTAGCTCCAGGTAGTACCGTCCTTACCATCTTTAACAACAATACCAGCATTTGCAAGGCCATCTCTAATCTGATCAGAAGTTGCCCAGTCTTTATTTTTTCTGGCTTGACCTCGCAAATCAAGTACTAAATCCATGACTGGAACCAGCCGACTTTCTGAACCAGCAGCTTCTTTTTGTAAGCCTAAAACGTCATAGACAAATACGGCCATTTTATCCTTGAGCAAGTCAAGATCTGTAGCAGAGATATATTCCTTTCCGTCATTAATTAGATTAATAAGACGTGTAGCCTCAAACAAGTTAGCAACAAGAATGGGTGCATTGAAGTCATCATTCATAGCTGTATAAAACGACTGAACTAAGGCATTCACATCAAAAGAAGATGCCTCTTTTGATTCCAAGCGGTCCAAAGTAGCAATTGCATCAGTAAGTTTAGACAAGCCTTTTTCTGCCGCATTCAGCGCATCTTGCGTGAAGTCAAGGTTACTGCGATAGTGGGCTTGCATCATGAAAAAACGCACGACGTTTGCAGTATATGATTTTTGAAATAAACCTGTTGTGCCGTCCAATATTTGTTTAGGTAAAAAATAATTCCCAAAAGACTTAGACATCTTTTGTCCGTTGACATTAAGCATATTAGCATGCATCCAATAGCGTGCGGGGTTGCATCCAAATGAACCACAACTTTGTGCGATTTCATCCTCGTGATGAGGGAATTTAAGATCCATACCTCCGCCGTGGATATCAAACTGTTTTCCGAGGTATTTCGTACTCATAGCAGTGCATTCAATGTGCCAACCAGGATTTCCATTACCCCAAGGTGAGCGCCAAATTTGCATGTCGTCTGGATTGGCTTTTTTCCAAAGGGCAAAATCTGCGAAGAAACGCTTTTCATCCTGGGAATTAAGCTGACGAGTTTCATTTTCGAGCTCATCTACCTTTCGACCACTTAAAATCCCGTAATGAAAATCTTGCATGTACTTGCGCGTATCAAAATAGACTGAACCGTTTACTTCATACGCATAGCCATTTGTTAAAATTTGCTCTATGATTTCTATTTGCTCTTGAATGTGCTGTGTAGCGGTCGGTTCAATACTCGGTGGTAAAAGGTTATAAATACGCTGCAATTCTTGGAACTTAACGGCATATTTGTAGACAATTTCTAAAGACTGTAGCTGCTCGGCTTTTGCCGCAGCACCAATGCTATCCACCTCTTGGCCTGTAGAATTGGTGATATGCCCTGCATCTGTGATGTTACGAACATACTTCACTCTAAAACCGAGATGAAGAAGGTAGCGATATATCAGATCGAAATTGATGAAAGTACGCATGTTGCCCATATGCGGTTCGCTGTAAAGCGTTGGTCCGCATACATACATGCCAATATTTCCCTCTACAAGCGGAACAAAAGGTTCTTTCTCACCTTTTAAACTATTGTATATAACGAGTTGATCTTGCTGCGCTTTCATGGTACTTGATTATTCTCACAAATTTAGCCAATTTTACGGCATCATTTTTGTTAAGTTTGTGGCATGAATGTAATTTTCGGTTTCCTGACTGCCTTGTTGTTTTCACTTAGCCTCAGTGGAGATCTTCCTTATGCTACAATACAACGAGGGATGGAATCTAACGATGCGCATGCAATAGTTGGACTAGGAAAAGATAAAATCTTATTGCAAGTTCCTGGTTCAGATGGTGCCTACCCGCTTTCGCAAGCTGAGATGATCCTAACAAGCTTCTTTCAAAAAAATCCAAAAGGGACATTTGTCTTCAGATATAAAAATACCAGATCAGTCGAAGGAAATGGCACGGTAATAGGCTCCTATATTTCAAAAGGCAACAGCTATCGAAGTACTTTTCAGTTCCGAAGTGGCAAGTACGAAACAAAGCTTGAAAGCTTAAGCATCGTCAAAGAATAATACTTAGGCTTGCTGTCCTCTATTCTCTTTGAGGGTATTGAAAAATATGATGCCGTAACCAATGGCGAGCATCAGGTGGAATGGCACCATACCGAGGTCGCCGTATAGCGCTCTGTTTACTGCCGTAAAGCCAAACGTCACCATGAAAATACCTTCCATGATATTGATGATCGATAGGCTCTTTTTGTCGTATTTATTGCCTTTGAATTCATCTTTCTTGGCTACATTGAATTTTGGGGTACGCACAAATGAACTCTTGATACCGAGGTAGCCCTCGATAACTGCCACCGCATTGCTGAGGCCAAGAGCCATCGAAACCGTTAAGAACTGAACAAAACGACCCAAGAAACGAAAGAGGTCGCTAAAGAAGTTGCCGCGCTTGTCACGGAATGAATTCCAGTAGTAGAAGCCCAAGAAGATGGTGCTCGAGAAGAAATACATCCCATACTTAATATAAATATTGAGATCAGAGAAAGAATCTTTGATGTGCAATACCGCCAAACTGAGCAAGGAAAGGATCAGGATAAATACGAACACCGAAGAATTGAAAAGGTGTGCTAAACCGTGAATGCGGTCGCCAATTTTGAGGCCCTTAGTTGTAGCCAAACGCTTCCACATTTTGATAAATACCTCTGCGCCGCCTTTCATCCAGCGATGTTGTTGGCTTTTGAGCGCAGACATTGTGATAGGCAATTCTGCCGGCGACTCGACTTCTTCTAAGTATACAAAACGCCACCCTTTCATTTGGGCACGGTAGCTGAGGTCGAGGTCCTCGGTGATGGTGTCGTGTTCCCAACCACCAGCGTCGTCAATTGTGGCGCGGCGCCAAACACCAGCCGTGCCGTTAAAATTGATATAATGCCCACTTGCATTGCGACCGCCTTGTTCTATAGCAAAGTGACCATTTAAGCCAAATGCTTGAAGTTCTGTTAATAATGAATAGTCTTTATTGAGGTGACCCCAACGCGTTTGTACCACACCTATTTGATCAGTGAAATAAGGAATAGTGCGCAATAAGAAGTCTTTGCTCGGCACAAAATCTGCATCAAAAATGGCAATAAACTCACCTTCAACTTTATCCATTGCTGCATCTAGTGCACCTGCTTTGTAACCAGTGCGGTCAACGCGGTGAACATGCTGGATATTGATGCCACGTGCAGCTACTTCAGCACATTTATTGGCAATAATATCTTTGGTTTCATCAGTTGAATCGTCGAGAACTTGTATTTGAAATTTATCTCTAGGGTAATCCATTTCTGCACAAGTCTCAATAATACGTTCTGCCACATACATTTCGTTGAACATTGGCAATTGTACAGTTACTTTAGGTGCAGTAGATAAATCAAAAGGTGGTGTAACTCGACTTTGTTGCTTTTTTCTATTCTTTACATATGTAATTGCCAAGCTCAATTGGATCACGCTATAGAAGAAAATCAAGACCAAACATAAACCGTAGATCACGAGAATGATACGGGCCACCATATGTGACCAATAATGTTCTTGACCTTTGTAGTCTCCCCAGTTAAATAACCAAGAAACTTTTAATTGGGCAGTAAAAGGCTGGGTCCTACTAAAAGTATAATGAATGAGGTGCTCTTTAGCATTGGTTTCAAACACTTTGAGTGTGGTAGCGCGATAATCTTGATCCACTAGACTCAATTTAGACTTACCAATTGGAACTTTTTTGAAAGTAAACTTTCCGTTTGCATCGGTCTCAGTAGTATAAACTTTACCATTTACTAAAGAGGTTAGCTGGACCTTAACCTCATCTACAGCCCTTTTGGTTTTGTAGTCGACAAGATAGCCCTCAATTTTCTTAGAAACTAGTACTGGTAGGAGGTCTTTGTGGGCACGACCAGAAAAGGCCATAAAAAGACCAAAAAAGAGTAGCAATAAAGAATACTTCATTCGAGAAAAAGCAATAGGTGTGAAAATAAAAAGCAAATATAGATTTATTCTTTCATTAAGGTCATTTCATCGACCAAGTGTTTGGCTCCTGAATAGATATCCATGACCCATAATACATATCTGATATCTACTACAATATTGCGACAACGGTTAGGATCGAATAAATAATCACTCATTGTACTCTCCCAACTTCGGTCAAAATTTAGCCCCATTAGATAACCATTCTTATCTAAAACAGGGGAGCCTGAGTTGCCGCCAGTAGTGTGATTAGAACCCGTAAAACAAACCCATAATTCATCTCCTTGTGCATATTGGCCATAATTTTTTGCTGTGTGCAAATCAAGCATTCGCGGCAAAAGTTCAAAATCAGGGTTGCCAGTATTGTACTTTGCAACTATCCCATCCAAGGTAGTATGTTCGGTATAGCGCATGCCATCTGTCGGTGCAGAACCTTCAAGCTGACCATAAGTAATACGCAAAGTAGAATTGGCATCTGGCCAATGTTTGTCATCAGGGAACATAGTGTATTTTCCTTCGACATAAATTTGCATCCATTTGTTCACCTCAGTCTGAAAATCCCTAAAAGCAGGAACTATTTCATTCCTAAAAGGATTGAAAAACTGATTAAAATGTACAAAACCGGCATCTTTTTGCAGTTTTTTGACGGATTTTGCACTAAAACTGCTTAAAAATGACTTAAACCGTTCTTCATTAGTGAAAATGGACTGGCTATAAATCTCCTCGGTAAGTTGCTCCACGGTTGTGCCTTTTAAAGATTGTTGAGAATAATTAAGATATAAATTCGTCAACTCTAAAAAGATGCGGCGATCTACGTTGGTATTATAATTCTTGAAGAATCCATCTGCAGTGGTTTGGAGTTTGGCAAGTACGTCCTTCAACTGATTATTTGCCATATATTTTGGATAATTTGCAAGTAAATCATCTAAGCCTCGGACCAATTTAAAGTATTCCGGTCCGACAGAGAAATACTCTACGCCTACGGCATAATTATATTCAGTTTGGGTTCCTTGTAACATTAGACTATTGAGCTTCTCGAGTGCCGCAGCATACTTGGACCATTCAGGCTTACTTGCTGCCATTGCTTTATATCGTTTCTCATAGTTGAGCTTCAACTCATATGCATTTAAGTTTTCAAGACCTTCTACTTGTCCAATCCATTTCTTCCAGGCATTGGCAATTCTTGCTTGTTTTGCCGAATATTGAATGCGCGTTAAATCAGAAGACTTCATGCCTTCATCAATAGCCGCTAAAGAATGATTACGCATCTCTATGCGGGTTGGGCGTTCCTTTTCAATAATGAATTTGAGGTATTCTGAAACAACGTGCTGCTCGGTAAGCCCCGGAAAACCATATACCATTGTGAAGTCGCCTTCCTTGCGGTCTTGAAAGGATATTGGTAGATAATGTAAAGGTTTATAAGGTTGATTTTCATTGGAAAATTCTGCAGGTTTATTATCCTTACCTGCATAAATTCTAAACACTGAAAAATCGCCAGTATGTCGTGGCCAAACCCAGTTGTCAGTGTCGCCACCGAATTTACCTATTGAATTCGGAGGGGTGCCTACAAATCGAATATCAGTAAATGTTTCATTGACCATCAGATAATAATCATTACCGTAATTAAAAGGCTTGATTTCAGCCCCATAATGCGTACCCGCAATAGCGGCCGCAACGATTTTCTTAATATTAGCTGCAATAACAGCGCGATCATCCTTTGAGCTAGTACCTGCTAAAACAGCCGCGGTGACATCTTCTATTCGCACAATACGCATTGCCGTTAAGCCAGGATTTGGTAACTCTTCAGCTAGATTCTTAGCCCAAAAGCCATTTTTCAAGTAGTCGTGCTCCAAAGAACTGTGCGCCTGAATCTGGCCGTAACCACAATGATGATTGGTCAAAAGCAAACCTTTATCAGAAACCAACTCCGCTGTACAGCCACCACCAAACTGAAAAATAGCATCTTTGATACTCGTGTTGTTCACACTGTAAATATCAGCAGCACTGAGCTTCATGCCCTTGGCTTTCATGTCGTTTTCAAACGCCGCAATCAAAGACGGAATGAGCATGCCTTCCTCTGCCAACACTGGCTTAAGGCCCAAAATAGCTACACAAAATAAGACGAGTAAACGCATTTTCATAGGATTGATAATTTGAATACGAAGGTAGGGAAATTATGGAAGTTGTAATATGTACCCGAACGGGTGTATTTTATTCTCGGATATATATTTTTATACTCTTTAAGGTATATTCCTGTCGTTTTCATCCATATTTGTACCCTAAAAGGTATAAATTTAGAACATGGTCCTAAAATATACCACAATGTTATACGTTACCTTTAGGTTCGAATTTGCCGAAAATCAATGAAAATACCCCTCATTCTTAATATTCTTTTCATCACATTTTGGGCTAAATCCCAAACCCCTTCAACATACCCGTACTTCAATAGGATTCATATTGCATCAGATTCAACTCACCCATCGTTTTATCATTTCTATGCTGGAGGACAAAGGATTTCTGAGGATACTATTTTGTTATTAGGACATCAGTTTTGGGGCGGTAATGACCAAATTTACCAACGCACATTAGAATTTATTGATGTCCGTACAGGTGATCTTCTTGACAAGATTATTGAGCCGAATGTAGCATTAATGGGTATTGAGAATCCACCTTTTAGCTCAGGTATCGTGGGTAATCAATTCGTTGATTTAGGAATGCAAAACAACGTAGTAAGAACTTTTCGAAAGTACACAAACGTGAACCAAGGCATTAGTACCGAATTTGAATTGGATGCGCACCCTTCAGTAATGGATGCGGATTGGTATTCTCACTTCTCTATCAAAAAAAATGGCGACATTATTTGTTATGGTCGTACTCCCAATTCGAATGCGCTTATAAGTATCTATAATCCTAATGGAACACTAACGTATTCAACAGATTTATCTCATATTATCCCACATATACCTACAAACCATGGGACTATTTATCATGCTCAGCAATTACTAAATAATTCCTTTTTAATTCAAATAAGGACAAATACAAATATCGCCAGTTCCGTGGGGCAATTTTTTTTATTAAAAGAAGACTTCACTTGGCAAAAACAGTTGTTTTTGTTAAACCAAAATATTACGGCAAATACATTTCAGCATTCTGATAGCAGTTTGTACTTCTTTGGCTTAAAAGATTCTTCTGTCTCCATTAGTAATGCGCAAGTAGTTAGTTATATCAAAAAATTTAATCAAGAAGGGGATCTTATCTGGGAAAACTATTATCCAATTCAAAATTTGAATCTTCAAGACCAAGCAAAACCTCATGCATCAAATATATGGGGTGGATTGGGACTGGAATCGGGTAACATTTTATTTTTCGGAAACGATATTTTCAAAGGTGCTGACGGCGATTATCAGCAAATGGATGGTGAACAAAGTTTGCAAACACGCTTGCTCTGTATAACTCCTGATGGTGAAAAAATTTGGGAGCGGTCTTTTCATACCTCTACTAATAATTCTTCACTAGGGATAGGCTTTATCCCATTAGCAAACGATGATATTATAATATACGGTGGTATTATAGAAGATTTTTTCTTTTATGAAAAAGCCTTCGTATCCAAAGTCAACTGCATAGGCAGAATGACTGACTTGATGCAGGATGTTCATGCTAATGAGCAAGATGGATTGGTATCAATACAAATTGAGGCCGACTCATTTTATGAGACAACCATTGATTGGGGAGACGGTTCTACTTCGACCAACTTCCAAACTGCTTATTCTGATTCGAGCGAGTTGTTTTTGGCGCAACATCTCTATGCGCAGTCTCAGCCCTATCAAATTACGGTGAGCACAAGAGGCTGTAAAGACACCTTGGTTTATGAATTGGTTCAAGAGGCGCATGTACCTGATAACAATGCTGCTGAGTTAAGTATGTTTCCGAACCCAACTTTAGGTTTTTTCAAGATAAAAATTCCTACAAATGAAGTGCTGAATTTAGAAGTCACCGACGCATTTGGCAAATTAGTTTACCAATTTAAAGATGTTTCACTGTTCAATGGTTTTGATGTAGACCTAACTATGCAGCCTGTTGGGCAATACCATATCAGAATTACTGGCAAGGCGAGAAGTTGGGTTGGGAA
>JAURNL010000119.1 GCA_030830205.1 Crocinitomicaceae bacterium
TATCAACTCCGAATTTTAGATTGCACCGAAGCACAACGCGATGCCATCATCGAATTAATTTTTGATCAAGATGTAGCAGTAAATGTGCATTTTCAACCTTTGCCTTTACTCTCTGCATATAAAAAATTAGGCTATCAAATTGGGGCTTATCCTAATGCCTACTCCCATTATTCAGCAGAAATTTCGTTACCTGTTTATTATGATCTTTTAGATACCGAGGTACAAACCATCATTGAAGCGGTTTGTACTGCTGTAGAAAAATTACTTTAATGAATAAGATATACCTCGTACTGTTTTTGTTACTACCCTTACTTTCTAAGGCACAAGATTGGTCAAATAAAGGAACACTTGATTGGCCGATATATCAAAAAGATTTAATTGATACCTGTGATGTAATTCCATTGGGTGTAGACTTTGGCGCCTGTTCTATGGCACTTGGTTGGGCACTTACTGACTCAGGATGTGTGGTGCTTTCAGGCTGCGGATGGATTGGCAGCGATGGCAATGATTACACAAGCTCTTTTTTTAGTTCAGCTAATGATTGTAATAATGCATGTGTGCAAGATACGGTTATCATGTTGAAATGTATTGATACTAACTTAATTGACCTCCAAGTATTCTGCCCAGGGGTAATTGATCCGGTCTGTGGCTGCGATTCTGTAACTTATCAAAATGAATGTGTGGCAATTTACTACCATGGTGTAAGTTCATTTTATCAAGGGCCTTGCGTGAGCAATGGCATGCAAGTATCCGATAATACAACAATTACGGTCTTTCCTAATCCAAGTAAAGGCGTATTTTGCTTAGAAAACCTACCTGCAAATGCAACCATTATTTGTACTGATCTACTGGGAAAATCAGTATATCAAATCACTACAAGCGAAAAATCCATCGATATTGAACTCGGAAATCTGCCCAAAGGATGCTATTTATTAAAGGTGAACGGTAATTTATTGGAAAAATTACTGATAGAATAAATGACTTTTACAGCTACTGTAATTGCGCTAAGTATTTCTACTGAATTGATTGAGCAATAGGATAATGAACTTTGAATCAAATCAAGATTCATTATGTTCATCAAAACCTACTCCAGCGCCGTTTTTGGTATTTCAGCCACCACCATTCAAGTAGAAGTTAATATTGATATTGGGATTAATTTTCACTTAGTAGGTTTACCAGACATTGCCGTTAGAGAAAGTCATCAGCGCATCAAAGCTGCATTTCGAAATAATAAACTTCATTTTCCAGGCAAAGAGGTTACGATTAATCTATCTCCGGCTGATATTCGAAAAGAAGGATCTGTATTTGACCTACCAATAGCCATTGGTATTCTGGCAGTTACCAAACAAGTAAAAGACAAGCGCTTAAGCGAACTTTTATTACTTGGGGAGTTATCTTTAGATGGTAGCATTCAGCGTACCAAAGGAGTTTTAGCTATTGCGCTACAGGCAAAATCAGAGGGATTTAAGGGGCTTATTGTACCACTGGAAAATGCGCATGAAGCTGCAATTGTTAGTGATCTTGAAATTTACGGTGTACAAAATATTCAAGAAGTTATCGCCTTGCTCAATGGAAAAAAAAGCATAAACCCAACACCCACTATTGGCCCAAAAGAGTTCGAGCAACTCACTACATTATCCAGCTTAGACTTTGCTGAAGTCAAAGGTCAAATGCATGTCAAACGCGCATTTGAAATAGCTGCAGCTGGATCTCACAACCTCATACTAGTAGGTCCTCCTGGTGCAGGTAAATCAATGTTAGCCAAACGCTTACCTACAATATTACCTCCCATGACCTTAGAAGAAGCACTCGAAACCACGAAAATTCATAGCGTTGCAGGTAAAAAACGTGGTGCGGGTATTGTATCCCAACGTCCCTTCCGCAAACCACACCATACCATTTCAGACATCGGGCTGATCGGTGGAGGAAGCTACCCACAACCTGGTGAAATCTCCTTGGCACATAATGGCGTGCTATTTTTAGATGAGCTACCGGAATACAAAAGACATGTTTTAGAAGTATTGCGTCAACCGCTCGAGGACCGATCTGTGAATATTTCACGAGCACGGTTTTCCCTAGACTTCCCGGCAAACTTTATGTTGATAGCTGCCATGAACCCTTGTCCATGCGGATTTTTAAACCACCCTGAAAAAGCATGTGGTTGTCATCCGAATGCAGTACAACGATACCTACAACGCGTCTCTGGTCCATTACTAGATCGAATTGATATGCACATAGAAGTAAGTCCCGTCAAATATGCTGAACTGAACCAAAACCTTCCCTCTGAAAATAGCCAAGAAATTAGACTTCGTATTTTAGCGGCAAGAAAAATACAGCAACAACGATATCAAGTATTTGGCTTGCATGCCAATGCCCACATGAGCAGAAAACATGTTGAGCAATTCTGTCAACTCAGCCATGAGGGTCAACAAATTCTTCAAAACGCCATGAAAAAATTAGGGCTTTCTGCTCGCGCTTATGAACGCATACTTAAAGTAGCTCGGACCATCGCTGACCTCGATGGAAGTAATATGATATCAACTGCACATCTTTCCGAAGCCATTCAGTATCGAAATTTGGACAGGAGTAACTAATTGATAAATGAGTTGTTAGTTCTCTATTACTTATATTTACAGAAAAGAAATCGTGCCCTACTCTTTATACAAACACTTCCTTTTGGTTATCCTTGGATTGTGCTCAATACGCCTTGTAGTTGCCCAGAATCTCTTTGTCGGTCACACAACAATTACCTTCAATGACCCCACCCGTAGTGGAGGTGTGGGAAGCGGAGCGGGCCCCGGGCGGCAAATCCAAACCGAAATTTATTATCCTGCCGAAGTGGCCGGAGAAAATGTGGCGGTAGCACCTGGTCAGTTTCCAGTGATTGTTTTTGGGCATGGTTTCGCCATGAACTGGGATGCTTATGCCAATATTTGGCAGGCCTTGGTTCCAGCCGCTAAAATAATGGCTTTTCCGCGCACCGAAAGCAGTATTTTTCCATCACCAAGCCATGCCGATTTTGGGCTAGATCTTGCGCTCGTGGCACAAAAAATGAGTGAACAAGCACAACTGAGCACTAGCCTTTTTTATGAAAAACTTACAGACTATACTTGCGCAATGGGGCACTCCATGGGTGGTGGTGCTGCCGTTTTGGCAGCGAGTCAAAGTAATTTGTTCGACTGTTACGTTGGTCTAGCGCCCGCTGAAACGAGCCCGAGCGCTATTGCTGCGGCGGCCTCACTGCAAATTCCGTCGCTTATTTTATCGGGAAGCAATGATGGCGTCACGCCACCAGCCCAACATCACATCCCTATTTACGATGCCATCCCACATGAGTGCAAGAGTTTTGCCAATCTCATTGGAGGTGGACACTGTTACTTTGCCAATTCTAATTTCAATTGCGACTTTGGAGAGAGCACCGCCTCAAACGGCATCAGCCTCTCAAGAAACCAGCAACAGAGTATGATGTATTCGCAGCTCTTTTCCTGGTTGTGTTATTTTGTAAATAGCTCCT
Organism: Crocinitomicaceae bacterium; assembly: GCA_030830205.1. Classification (GTDB taxonomy): domain Bacteria; phylum Bacteroidota; class Bacteroidia; order Flavobacteriales_D; family Crocinitomicaceae; genus UBA952. Next base: position 3,515 of record JAURNL010000119.1, read on the forward strand.
GTACATGTTATGAAGCGTTTATGGATTACCCCGTTTCGGGAATCGACCTGACTACAACCTGCCCGGCATTTGATTCCAATCCTGTGGTCATTACGCAAAACGGCAATATACTTAGTACCACAACCCAAGCCAATTCTTTTCAGTGGTATCTTAATGACCAAGCTGTTGGAGGTGCTACCAATGATAGCCTGATCATAGACCCTAACTTCTCTGGGGCATATAGTTTATTAGTCACATATGACTACGGCTGTGCATACAGCAACGTCATTGTTGGACTTGAAGAAAATACAAGTGCTTTTCGGATTATTCCGAATCCCGCACACATAATGCTACACATTGAAGGTCTGATTCAAAGCCACATTCCGTATTATTTATTTAATCTGGAAGGGCGAGTTGTTTTATCCGGTACGATTGAAAAGGGACAAGATGCAATTAACATCGAAAATTTGAAAAACGGGACTTATATGCTGCAATTAGTTACCGAACCATCCTCTTTTCACAAGGTGCATATTGCGCATTAAGTCCTCATGAGAAATCAAAACAATTGATTAACTTCGGGAACTCTTATCTGATTAAATGCTAAAAAATATACTCTTCTTGCTTGTCATTTTTGTGGGACAGCAATTTCTTGCACAAGATTTTGTCATTCGTGGATTTCTTCACGATGCCTCTAATGGAGAACCAATATCCGATGAACGGGTAAAAGTACTCAAACAAGATAGCACACCAGTTGCAGTGGGATATTCTAATATTGCTGGTTTCTTCTCGGTACCCAAACTCCAAATGGGCAACTATATTTTGAAAGTTGAAAAAGGTAAATTCGAACGCAGCTATATCAATGTAGAAATGACAGCTGCAAAAAAAATATATGATATAGGTTCTTGGAATCTAAATCCGAATGTGCTCAATATTAGAGATGTACGTGTGAGCAATGAAGCTAAAGCTAAAAAGCAGCAAATCGGTATGTCGGAAATTAAGATGGACAAACAAGCTGTTGAACGAATCCCAATGTATGGGGCAGAAAGCGATATTGTTGGAGCTTTAAGTGTGACTCCAGGCGTAGTTACTACAGGTGATCAAGGTGGTCAGTTGTATGTGCGTGGGGGTACTCCCATTCAAAACAAAACGCTACTTGATGGTATGACCATTTACAATCCTTTTCATTCTATTGGGTTCTACTCAATTTTTGAAACGGAACTCGTTAAATCAGTTGATATTTATACCGGTGGGTTTGAATCTAAATACGGTGGTAGAATTTCATCCATTATGGACATCACTTACCGAGACGGAAACCGAAATAAATTTTCTGGTAAAATATCAGCTTCACCGTTTATGAGTAAAGCTGTTCTTGAAGGTCCAATCGGACACAAAAACAAAGATGGGCTTGCCAATGGCTCCTACATGTTTACAGCTAAACATTCCTTGCTCGATTATACAAGTAAGTCGCTTTATCCTAGTGTCAACGATGGCAATGGCCTACCATTTAACTTCACTGATTTATACGGTAAAGTTACTTTCAATGGAGAGGGCGGTTCAAAAGTTAGTTTTTTTGGTTTCTCCAATCAAGATTCTGTTAATTACAACGTAGCTGACTTGAATTGGAACGCTGCAGGTGGAGGCTTGAATTTTACCCTTGTGCCGAGCAGTTCACCAATTTTTATTCGCGGCCATGTAAATGGAAGTAATTATGAAACTACTTTTCAAGAAATCGGCCAACAACCTCGCTATTCAAAAATTGGTGGCTTCGATCTTGGTTTTGATTTCACATTTTTTCAGAAAAATGAAAGTGAGCTCAACTATGGATTTAATTTGAGTGGCTTCAATACTGAATTCATCACATTTAACGAACTTGAAAGAAAAATTGAGGCCAGTAATTTCACCACGGAAATCGGATCATACGTTAACTATCGTTTGGTCACTCCACGTTGGGTTTATCAGGGTGGTTTGCGCATGCAGCTTTATGCGTCACTCAATACCGCATCCATTGAGCCGAGAATCGGTGCAAAATTCAATGCGACAGATCAACTTAGATTCAAATTTTCTGGCGGCCGCTTCTCCCAAAACTTTACCTCAGCTTCTTCTGATAAGGATGTAGTAAACCTTTTCAATGGACTACTTTCTGCTCCTACCAATGTGCAAGATCAATTCATTAACGAATACCAACAGGTCTCTGAGATTAAAAATGGGTTACAATATGCATGGCATGCGATAGCTGGTTTTGAATATGACATCAACAAATATTGGAATGTTAATATAGAAGCTTACTATAAGTATTTTGACCAACTTAGTAATATCAACCAAAACAAGTTATACAGTGACATCGCTCAATTTGAACTAATTGACGATGTATTCAAAAAAGATTTCATAATTGAATCTGGTCAATCTTATGGAGTTGACGCCCTTATCAAATATGCCAAAGATCGGATCTTTCTATGGGGTGTTTATTCATTGGGGCACAATACGCGTTGGGATGGCTTTAATACTTACTTTCCTGTTTTTGACAGACGTCACAACATCAATATTGTTGGGTCTTATGCTTTTGGTAAAAAGAAAAAAACTGAGCTCAACATCCGATGGAATTTAGGGTCTGGATTACCTTTTAGCCCAACGGCTGGGTACTACCAACTTGAAAATTTTGGAGAAGGATTAACTACAGATTATGTCACGAATAACCCAAATAGTATCGCAACATTACTAGGTACTTTTAACTCACAAAGATTACCCGCTTATCATCGACTTGATATTACTGTGAAACATAGTATTCAAACAAAAAATAAAGCAAATCTAGAAATCGTATTAGGTGTAACCAACGCATACAACAGGAACAATATTTTCTATGTCAATCGCGTTACAAACGAAATCATCTACCAGTTTCCGGTACTACCAAGTCTAGGTATCAGTTATAAATTTTGAAATGGCAAAGATCAGGGCTTTTAACGGTATTCGTCCAGTTCGGAGTAAAGTTCATCTAGTGGCAACAAGGCCCTATTATTCCTACAAAAAGAACGTACTCAAAGCCAAGTTAGAAGATAATCCCTTTACTTTTTTGCACATCATTAATCCAGAATTTGGTGCGCAAATTAAAACAAAACCCAACTCCACTGATCGTTTTTTACAAGTCAAGCAAAGATTCAATGAATTTATTGCAAAAGGTATATTAATTAGAGACCAACAAACACATCTTTATATTTACCGACAATCAAAATCAGGTTTTTCAATTTCTGGTTTTTTTGCCGGAGTCAGTGTAGATGACTACCTGAGTGGTCAAATCAAGATTCACGAGCAAACGCTAACTGCTAGGGAGGATGTTTTTACAAACTATCTACACACTGTTGGCTTTAATGCTGAACCAGTACTACTGACCTATGAAGGACAAGCTCCAATCCAACAAATGATTGATAAATATCTTGATACACGTCCAGAATACGAATTCACTACAACCGATTGTATCACACATGAGGTTTGGTTGTTGAGTCCTGAAGATTCTGGAGTTGTTTGTGAAGCTTTTGAGAAAGTTCCCTCTCTTTACATTGCAGACGGACATCACCGCTCTGCCTCTTCAGCGCGCTATACCCAACAATTACGCCAAAAAGGAGCTGCCTATCCTTCAGCTGCCGACTATTTTCTAGGATACCTTGTCGATGAACGTGAAGTGCAAATTGCAGCGTTTCATCGTCTATTGAAATCAGCAAATGGCCTTGATCTAAAGGGGCTCATGGCCATATTATCCACTGAAGGAAGTCTATCAATTTTACCACATGCACAACTTCCCACAAAGAAGCACGACATCCATATATATATGGAAAAAACTTGGCTAAAATTTAGTCCTAATCTTCATTTCATTAACGATCAGGATCCAGTCGAAAGACTTGATTCATTCATTCTCTCAGATCTGATACTGAAGCCGGTTTTTGGTATTATTGATCTCAAAACATCGGATCAAGTAGAGTTTATTCCGGGAAATGAACCTATTCAGAAAATGATTGATGCTATTGATAGCGGGAAATTTGAAATCGCCTTTTTACTCCACCCTGCGAGTATAGAAGAAGTGAAAAAAGTAGCAGACGCAGGACTAAACATGCCTCCTAAATCTACTTGGGTTGAACCTAAATTAAGGAGTGGGCTCACCATATATTCACTTGAAGGATGATAAAAGAAAAATTAAAAGTAGTTAGGGATGAAATCCCTCAACATGTGACCCTTATTGCTGTTTCCAAGACAAAACCTATTGAAGATCTACAAGCAGCATATGACGCAGGTCAGCGTCATTTTGGAGAAAATAAAGTTCAAGAGATGGTAGAAAAAGCCAAGCAGCTACCTACAGATATTCATTGGCACCTTATTGGTCATTTACAGACCAATAAAGTAAAATATATGGCAGGCTTTGTAAACCTTATACATGGAGTTGACAGCCTCAAACTAATGGAAGAAATTAATAAACAAGCAAAAAAAGCTGGCCGAATCCAAGACATCCTACTTCAATTTTACATTGCACAAGAAGACACCAAGTTTGGACTAAACCTTCAAGAAGCTATGGAAATACTAGACTCCCAATCGTTCAAACAACTTAAATTCATACAAGTTTGTGGTGTTATGGGCATGGCTAGTAACACCTCTGATCACAACCAAGTAGCCAGCGAATTTCGGACCTTGAAACAATTTTTTGAAACCCTGAAACAGAATTATTTTCAAGATCAGCCTTGCTTCAAAGAAATATCTATGGGTATGAGCGGCGACTACCCTATTGCGATAGCAAATGGGAGTACTATGGTTAGAGTTGGGAGTAAAATTTTTGGTGGACGCTAAATCGTTCGTTACACATCAAAAATGAGTGATGAAATCTGCTCATTTTTAAAATATTGTTGGGCAAGCGCCTGAATTTCTTCTGCACTTATTTTGTCAATTGCCTGATGCATTTCAGCAATCGTATCTATTTGACCAAAAGCTAACATACTTTTTCCAAGCCCTTGCATGAGCCCTGAATTGACATCCATACTTAGTGCTAAATGTCCTTTATACTGTTTTTTTGCTTGTGCGAGCTGACTAGCAGTTAATGGTTTAACAGCTAATTTTTCAAGTTCTTTTGCAATCAACAATAGTGTTTTATTGACGTTTTTTGCCTCAGATCCGAAGTATATTTGCCAATAACCGGTGTCGGCAAAAGTGTGGTAATTGGCCTCTATGGAATAGGCATAGCCATATCGTTCTCTAATAGAAATATTTAATCTTGAATTGAGAGCTGGTCCGCCCAATATGTTGATTAATAAAGACATAGCAACACGTTCATCCTGATGGTAACTAGGGGCCAATCCTCCCAAAACAGCATGTGCTTGATAATTTGCTTCTTTTAGTATTTCATTGAACGGTTGCGCTTGCTTAAATGGATGTGGTGTAGCACGCTGTGCAGTAAGTGGCATGTTAGCCAACGCAGCTTCTAATAATGCTTTAAGACGTGGTAATGCTACATTCCCTACAAATGAGACCACTAAATTATCAGCTGTAAAATATTGTTGAACATAGGACTGGAGATCTTGCTGTGTAAAAGCTGTTACACTTTCTTTAGTTCCAAGTATGTTTTGTCCTAGAGGATGGCCTGCGAATAGCTTTGCATCAAAGTCATCGAATATTTTATCACTCGGCGAATCTAGGTAAGAATTAATTTCATCTAGAATCACCTCTTTTTCCTTTTCAATTTCTTTTTCAGGAAAAGTTGAATTAATAGAGATATCGGCCAATAAATCAATGGCCCGTTGTGTATGCTCTTTTGAGAATGAAGCATACAAGCACATTTCTTCTTTTGCGGTATATGCGTTAAGCTCACCTCCTACCGCATCAATTCTTGACAAAATATTTAACGCTTTTCTTTTGTTGGTTCCTTTAAACAAACAATGCTCCAAAAAATGGGCCAATCCAATTTGCTCAGGTGACTCATGACGCGAGCCCGCGGCAAAGAAAAAACCTAAATGTGCCACCTGACTTGGGACTTTTAAATACACCAAGCGCGTACCATTAGACAATACTTCACAAATCGGTTGGTAGGCCTTCATTTAGGGATTCAGGAGTTTGGTTTTCCAAGTATTTTGACTGAATTCATATGCGCGTCTTTCGTGCAAGCGAGATGGTTGACCTTGCCAAAACTCTAGGTAGTGCGGAATGAGTGCAAGACCACCCCAATGTGCCGGCCTTGGAACTTCACCTGGGAATTGTTGATCAAATTGTTCAAATCGTTCAATTAGTGCCGTGCGTTCTGAGAGAAATGCTGATTGCTCAGAGGCCCAAGCACCAATTTGACTCTCTCTAGGACGAGAAGCAAAATAGGCATCTGAAATCGCAGGATCAATTGTTTGAACTTTTCCTTCAATGCGCA
>JAURNL010000013.1 GCA_030830205.1 Crocinitomicaceae bacterium
CTTCAACAAATGAAGACACACCTGTAACTGTGAACGTCACTAACAACGATACCGACATTGACGGAACTATCGATGTGAACACGGTTGATCTTGACCCAACAACTCCTGGTATCCAAACAACATTTACCAACGCTCAGGGTACTTGGACCGTTACTGGTGGAAACGTCACTTTCACGCCGCTTGCAAACTTCAATGGGGTGGCAAGTATCATTTACACCGTAAATGACAATGGTGGTGCAACTTCTAACAACGCAATGATCTCTATCAACATTGCGCCAGTCAATGATGCACCTGTGCTAGATAACGAAAATATCATAGTAAACTACAACGGGTCTCAATCGGGAGATCTTACTGACGCTGGTGATTTCGACCCAGACGGTACTCCACTTGTCGTCAATACAATCCCACTATTGGCGCCGCAGAATGGTACAATTATGATAAACCAAGATGGTACGTACACTTATCACCCAACCACTAACTTCGTGGGTACAGATATGGTTGTTGTAGAAATTTGTGACCAAGGTTCACCATTACCGTATTTGTGTTCAACTGATACCATCTTTATAACAGTTAATGCTTGTAGCTTACAAGATAGCAACCAAGATTGTGATAATGATGGCCTGACTAATGCCGAAGAAATTGCACTTGGCTCAGATCCATTTGATCCAGATACAGATGGCGATGGCGTACTAGATGGGACAGAAGTTGCAGATGGTACAAATCCTCTCAATCCTTGTTCTTTGGTTTACGCAAACCAAACTGTTACTCCTTCTGTCTCATGGAACAATTTAGATTGCGACAATGACGGACTTACTAATGGTCAGGAGGTGCTCCTTGGAACAGATCCTACTAATCCAGACACAGATGGTGATGGCGTTCTTGATGGAACTGAAGTTGCAGATGGCACTAATCCAAATGACCCTTGTTCATTAGTATTTGCTAGTCAAACCGTTACACCTTCTGCAACATGGAACAATTTAGATTGCGATAATGATGGACTTACTAATGGTCAGGAGATACTAATTGGTACAGATCCTACTAATCCAGATACTGATGGTGATGGTGTTCTAGATGGAACTGAAGTTGCAGATGGAACCAACCCAACTGATCCTTGTTCTTTCATTTTTGAAAGTCAAACAGTTACTCCATCGAATGCATGGAATAACCTTGATTGTGATAATGATGGGCTTGCTAATGGTCAAGAAATAGTTGCTGGTACTGATCCTACTAATCCTGATACTGATGGTGACGGAGTGTTAGATGGAACAGAAGTAACAGATGGAACTAACCCAATTGACCCTTGTTCTTTGGTATTTGCTAGTCAAACCGTCGTTCCATCCACAGCATGGAATGGTCTAGATTGTGATAACGATGGGCTAATAAATGGTGAAGAATTAACCATTGGTACTGATCCTACGAACCCAGATACTGATGGTGATGGTGTTCTAGATGAAACTGAAGTTGCAGATGGAACCAACCCAACTGATCCTTGTGATTACATCTTTGCCAATCAAACTGTAAGCCCGAGCGCAGAATGGGCGGCAGATGATTGTGATGGAGACGGCTTTACAAATGGAGAAGAATTAGCAAATGGTAGTGACCCAACTGACCCATGTGATCCACTAGTCCAAGGTTCGGGTTGTAATATCACTTTTTCAATACCAGAAGCCTTCTCCCCTGATGGCGATGGGGTCAACGATACCTTTATCATCGAAGGTGTAGAGTACTTCGACGAAAATGAAATTATCATCTTTAACCGTTGGGGCACTGAAGTATTCAGAATGAGCCCTTACGACAACTCTTGGAACGGGACTTCTCAAAATGCGCTCAACGTAGGTGGAGAAGAACTCCCAACCGGAACATATTTCTACATTCTCGATACCAAAACAGATCAATACGGTGTCTTGAAAGGATACATTTACCTCAAACGCTAAGAATAAAAAATATGAAAGCACTTCTTTCCATTTGTTTAATGATGCTTCCAATAGGTGCAGTTTTTGCCCAACAAGAAGCTCATTTTACACAGTTTACAGATAATCAACTATTCGTCAATCCGGCTTATGCTGGAAGCAATGGCATGCTCAATGCAACTGCACTACACCGTCAACAATGGGTTGGTTTTACAGGAAGTCCGACAACTTCGACTTTTAGTTTTCATTCACCAATGAGTTATGAATCTGTTGGTCTAGGGCTTACTTTGGTTAGTGATCAAATAGGACCATTGAATCAAAACATGATTTACGGAGACTTCTCGTACTCTTTGAAATTCAACAACCAAAGTCGGCTGTCTTTTGGACTCAAAGCAGGTCTTAATGTCATTAGTTTGAATACATCAACACTCAACACTACTGAACAAAACGACCCCAATTTGATAAAAGACGTCAGAAATCAGGTGAATCCAAACTTAGGTTTTGGAATGTATTATCGTTCTAAAAGTTGGTTCATAGGAGCCAGTTCCCCAAAACTTTTTGAGCAGAGTTATGATGGAACAGGCGTTAATTTGGAAAAACGTCACTTTTTTATCAATACCGGTGCTGTTTTTGCACTTAGTCCAAGTTTCAAACTTCGCCCTGTGGTTCAGGCAAAAATGACTTCAGGTGCACCATTAAGCCTAGACCTTTCAATAGCTGGGATTATCCAAGAGCGCTTTTTCATTGGAGCCATGTACAGACTTAGTGCTGCCACTGGTCTTTATTTTCAATACCAAGTAGCTCCAACATTACGTGTGGGTGTTGCAACAGAATTGGGCCTCACAGCTATTCGTAAGTACAACGACGGGACATATGAAGTAATGTTAAGCTACGATATTGCCCGCAAACAAAGTGGTATTAAGTCACCTCGCTATTTTTAAAAACCCATGAAGAAATTTACCATTTTCACCCTATTTTTAACTTTTGGGCTTTCCGTATTTGCTCAGGGTGGTCGCTTAGCTAAAGCTAGTGATCTTTTTGAAAAATTGGCTTACGCCGAAGCTATTCCCTATTTTGAGACCGTTTGTAATACAGAACAAGATTCACCAGAATTACGAGAAAAACTTGCTTATTGTTACTTGAGCACGCATCAATTAATCAAGGCAGAAACTGCATACAAATCTTTAGTGAACCAAAAACCAAGTGCAGAGAATCATTACTGGTATGCTTATACCTTGCTTTCATTAGATAAGCACGACGAAGCACAGACGCATATGGCACAATTTGCAGCAATGAAACCCGCTGATACTCGTGCTATTTTGTGGACTAAACAACAGAATTTTTTAACGCAAATTAAAAATGAACCAGCTTATTTTCAATGGAAAGAAGTCAATATTAATACGGAAGATCACGCTGAATTTGGCGTATATCCTTACCCTTTGAAAAACACAGGAGTAATTGTATCTAGCAGGAAGAAAAAAGGATTTGGAGATCTTCGTTGGGCAGGTAATAACGATTATTATCTAGAATTATTTGCAGTGCGTATAAACGAAGATGGTACACTTACTTTGCCAAGTCAATTAGAAAATCCTCTTAATTCCAATAAACATGAAGGTCCATTGTGCTTTAGCGCTGATGGCAATACTGTTTATTTTACGAGTAACAACCGCGATGATCAGCATAAAAAAGGTAAAGATGGAATACAGCATCTTAAAATATATATCGCAGATGTTGTGAGGAGTGAGTGGGAAAATGTTAGAGAATTTCCATATAATTCGGCAGAATATGCCTGTGGGCATCCTACCTTAAGTCCGGACGGAAAAACACTGTATTTTACATCTGATATGCCTGGAGGTTTTGGAGGTGCGGATATTTATATGAGTCAAATTAATGCCAAAGGTGTATTTGAAAAACCAGTGAACTTGGGTGCCAATGTAAATACAAGCGGACAAGAGATGTTTCCATGGATTGGATCAGATGAACTACTTTATTTTTCATCGAATGGAAGACCTGGAATCGGTGGACTAGATCTATTTGCGGCCCCTAGAGATGGAAAAACAACAGCGAAAAATTTAGGCCTTTCTATCAATTCTGTAAACGATGATTTTGCGGTTACGTTTCTTAGTGACGGCAAGTCTGGTTTCATTGCATCAAATCGAAAAGGAACTGACGATATCTATTCTATTTTAAAAATTAAAGACATCCGATTCAACACCTTGATCAAAGGAACAGTTATTGATGAAAATTCGAAGCAAATATTGCCTTTTGCAGCAGTGATTGTTAGAGATGAAAATGGAAATATAGTTGCTGAAACAAAAGCAGATGCCAACGGTAACTATCAATTTGAAGTAGCGCCAGGGGCTGACTATACAGTAGCTGCAAAATTAGATAATTATGACGGCGCAACAAGCCAAATAACAGTTCCTAACGAGCCGGCAATAATAGAGCAGGATCTTGGATTAACAAAACAGGACTACTTTGCTATTCGCCTTTTGGCTACAGATGCACTTACTAAGCAAGTTATCCCGGGAGTAGCTGTTCAAATTACTGATATCAAGAAGTCAATTACCTTGATCAATGAAACTACATCATCAAAAGGAGATGTTAAAAAGGAATTGAAAGGTTACCAAGTAGGTGATGAAATCAAGTTAAATATTGAATTAACTGCACCAGGTTATTTGAAGAAGTCTGTTCAATTCAAGAGCATCATAAATGAACTTGGCGTCATTCAGTTACATGAAAAATTGAACATTGAATTACAAGCAGTTACACTTGGCGGTGATCTAGCTAAGACGCTTGAGATTAAACCCATCTATTTTGATTTAGGTAAATACAACATCAGAAAAGATGCTGCTCTGGAACTCGATAAAATTGTTAAAGTCATGAATGAAAACCCTACAATGGTCATTGAACTTGGTTCACACACCGACTGTCGTAGTAGTGTTCAATTCAACCAAATTTTATCAACTAACCGTGCAAAAGCTTCTGCTGACTATATTCAAAAACGCATCAGTAATCCGAGCCGTATTTACGGAAAAGGTTATGGAGAATCTCGTTTATTAAATGACTGCGGATGTGAAGGCCCTGTGAAATCTACATGTACAGAAGAACAGCATCAGCTCAATCGCAGAACTGAATTTATCATCATCAAGATGTAATCAAAATTTCAAATCAAGAGTCCCTTTTTACCAAAGGGACTTTTTTTTGTGCTTTATTTTTTACGATTTAGATCAAGGATTGCAGCGATTCAATAAGCAACGATGCTTTGGCTTTGATCAAGACAATTTTAAAACTACAATTGAGGCCCATTTCTGTATGAAGTACTTCAATGCGTTCTTTTTTCAGAAAAGTCATTACACTTGGCATTTGCGCATAACTACACGTAAATTCATAAATAATTGATTCCTCCCTTTCGACTATTTCTGCAGACATTAATGCTTCCTTAGCAGCACTGCGATATGCTGAAATTAGCCCCCCTACTCCTAGGTTTGTACCTCCATAATAGCGAACTACAGCGATCATAATATTGGTGAGATCAAATGCTTGAATTTGACCCAAGATTGGTGGTCCAGCTGAATTGGAAGGCTCTCCATCGTCTGAAGCACGAAATAATTGATGGTCGGCACCTATCCGAAATGCTGAGCAAACATGAACAGCCTGATGATGTTCTTTGCGTTTTTGTGCAATAAAAGCCTTCACCTGTTCTTCAGTTTCAATGGGAAGAGCAAAAGCCAAAAATTTAGAACCTTTTTCTTTGTAGAGTCCCTCACTAGGTTGCGCTATGGTTTTGAAAGTTGCCACAGCACGAAATTACAGCCATTATCCGTAATTTAGAACCATGATTTCTAAATTTACTTTGTTCCTATTACTACTATGTTCTTGTTGGGCTTGTGGTGAAGATCCAATCAACCCTCCAACAACTACAGGGCCACAACAATATGGAACTCCGCTAAGCAATGTTCCGGATCCGGATAAAGCAACCATTTATGAAGTTAATTTACGTGCACAGAGTTCAGAAGGAAACTTGCAAGGAGTTATATCTAAATTACAACATATTAAAAGTCTTGGCACGAATGTGATATGGCTTATGCCTATATACGAACAAGGAATTTTGAACAGTGTGGGTTCACCCTACTGCATTAAAGATTACCAAAAAATTGATCCTGAGTACGGTACACTTGCCGATTTACGAGCTCTGACTGATCAAGCGCACAGCCTTGGAATGGCGGTAATTTTAGATTGGGTTGCCAACCATACTGCTTGGGACCATTCTTGGATCAATACTCATCCTGAATGGTATACTCAAAATTCAAGCGGGCAAATTATTATTCCACCAGGCACAAATTGGAATGATGTAGCAGATTTAAATTTTGAGCAGAGTTCCATGCGAAAAGAACAAATAGATGCGATGAAGTATTGGGCCCTAGAGGCAAATATAGATGGTTTTAGATGTGACTATGCCGATGGGGTGCCTTTTGATTTCTGGAATGAAGCAATTTCTTCACTTAGGGCCATACCAAAAAGAGATTTTTTAATGCTTGCAGAGGGAACTCGTTCAGATCATTACCAGGCTGGATTTGATTTGACTTATAGTTGGAATTATTATACTGCACTCAAAAACGTATGGGCAAGCGCATCTTCACAGACCCTTACCACAGCTCACCAAGCAGAAATTACTGCGATACCAAATGGCAAAGGAAAGGTTCGTTTTACAACCAATCATGATCAATCTGCATGGGAAGCATCACCTATGACCCTATTCAATGGTAAAAATGGTGCAATAGCCGCAAGTGTAGCTAATTTATTCTCAGGAGGAACTCCATTATTGTATACAGGTCAGGAGGTAGGTAAAACTGGCACAACTCCATTTTTCTCGAATTCAACAATTAACTGGAGTGCCAATGCAGATATGCTTGAAGCCTATCAAAAAATATATAGTATATACAATAACTACCCTGCTGCTCGATCTAATAATTTCTCTATCTATCAATTATCAAACGACCTCATCTGTTGGAAAAAGGTCAACGGATCCTCAACTCTTCTCATTTTAATAAATGTAAGGAATAGTAGTATTTCTGTAACACTTCCCCCTGTACTGACTGGTGAATTGAAAAACCTAATTACCAATCAAATTGAATCCGTATCTAGTAGTTTTACATTAGCTCCATATAATTACCGCATTTATCAAATGAATTAAAAAAGTATAGTATGAAACTAATTATTACCATCCTACTTCTTTTTCCAATAGTATACCAGGCTCAAGTAACCAAAAAACCAGTAGTTTACGACGTTGTTCACTTAAAAAACGGTAAAGTTCTTTTTGGAGAGATCATTGAGTTTGCCCAAAAAGATGGCGATCTTACTTTTCGAGATCAATATAACCGCATGTATTCACTTTCAAGAGAAATGTATGATTATTTTGAAGAGGATAAAGTATTTCAAAAACGTGTGAAAAATGTGGATTCATTAGTGCGCCCGAGAAAAATCGACGAATTTGACTTTCATGTTGGGCTCTCAGGTTCATTTGCCGGTACTAACCCCAATTTCAAGCCAGATAGTTATTATCTTTCTGGGAGCAATGGGATGTATTTCTACATTCCCATTTGTTTGAATTTGGGAGTAGGTAAATATTTTCACAGGCAGCATTATTTTGGGGCAAGTATGGACCTTAAAGCATTTAATGATCCGAGTACCTTTAGTCAATATAACCTGCAATATCGTTTTCAATATGATGCGATGAATAACAATGTAGCGCGCTATATTCCAATTAGTTTATTTTTCCAAAGCTTAAGCACACCTGAATATTACGAAATTCCAGATCCTACTCTACCCCCTGAACCGAATTACTATCAAATTGAAATAGATACTAAAATCTCTAGTCTGAACCTAGGTGTAGGTCACGGATTTTCTTTTATTGGAAAAGACCTACACTATTTTAATGTGGAATTTTTGTTTTATAAAGGGCTTTTTGCCAAACATAGTATGATAACCAACACCCTTACTCAACCAAACCTTCAGTACCAAACGGCAGGTGTACAACTAAAATTAAATTACCATTTTTAATATCAAATAATAGAAGCTTTGGAATTGCTTTGGATCATATTTGCTTTCTTATTATTAATTCTAGGATTAGTAGGGTGTTTTTTACCCTTATTGCCCGGTCCACCGGTATCATTTCTTGGACTTTTAGTACTTCATTACCTTGGAGGTCATCCGTTTTCAAGCTACCTACTCTGGATCTATGCTATTCTTAGTTTAAGCTCACTTATTCTCGATTACTACCTACCCATTTGGACTACTCAAAAATATGGCGGTTCAAAAGCCGGTCAGTGGGGCGCTACATTTGGGGTCCTTTTAGGGTTATTTGTAGGGCCATGGGGCGTCATCCTCGGGCCTTTTGTTGGGGCTTATATTGGTGAGCTCCTCGCTGGCCGTAAAAGTCAAGAGGCTTGGCATTCAGCGAAAGGTGCTTTCGTTGGTTTTTTATTGGGTACTGGCCTCAAAATGATGCTTGTTGGTGGAATGATATGGAGTGCTATTCATCATATTTGAGTATAACAGGGGTTGATGGTTAAATTAAAGAAGATGTTTAAAATTCTAATCGTATTTTTATTTGTATCGTCGTTAGGATACTCCCAAAAGATCCATGACCTTGCACGAACTGGGACTGCTTCTCAAATGGAAAAATACCTCCGTAAACATCCAGAGCACTTGAATCTGAAATCTGAACAAGGTGCAACACCTCTGCTGTTAGCAACTTATCGGGGCAACCACAAGGTTGCTGAACTCTTATTAGAATTAGGAGCAGATCCTAACCAATGCTTCACTGAAGGTTCGCCAATCTATGGCGTGATCTTCAAAGCGGATTTGGATATGCTTGATTTATTAATTAGAAAAGGAGTTGATGTAAATCAGGCATGCCAGTTTGAAGAACTGGGCTATCCCATACATTTAGCTATTAACTTACACAGAATCAATCAAATCAAGCAACTTCTGAATGCTGGCGCACGTCTAGATGTAAAAGATGCTTCAGGTAGATCCATTGACGACTTACTACGAATCCATCAAAATCCGGAATTGAATGCACTCTTTACTCATCATAACTAAAACAAGCAAATGAAAAAGTACATCCTCCTATTTAGCTTATTTCTTCTATTTATTTTACCGAAATCATTTGCTCAAACTTATACAACTGGAGTGGTGAATTTAAGCTCAACGGCAGGACTCAGCATGACAGCAAAAATTGATGTGGGGACACAAATAACACTTACCCTCACTGGACCAGCGGGCCGTTGGTTTGCATTAGGATTCAATGCGAATTCAATGACCAATGGTACGGACGTTGTAGCCGTTCACAGCGCTACAACCCTAAATGCTTTTGATTGCAAGCTAAGTGGTTTTTCTGCACCAGTTGCTGACCTTCAACAAGATTGGACTATTACCTCAGATGCAGTAAATGCCGGAACGCGAACCATTATTGCAACCCGTCCCTTAAATACAGGCGATGTGAACGATTACCTATTTCCTGCTGTACCTAATCCTATAAGCCTCATTTGGGCACGTTCAAGTGCGGCTACTTTCTCATATGGTTACCACGGAGGCTCAAACCGCGGAGTGGTACCAGTAAGCTTTACATTTGTACCACCTCCTAGCCCTCCAGCTGCTCCTACCGGAGCAGCAAATCAGACTTTGTGTTCAGGAGCTACTATCAATCAATTAAGTGCAATCGGCGCTTCCATACAATGGTATACAACTCCTTCAGGGGGCAATCCTCTTGCATCCAATACTGTATTGGTCAATGGTACTACCTATTACGCTACCCAAACTGTAAATGGTCTAGAATCTACTAATCGTTTGGCTGTAACGGTAACCTTAAATACAATTCCGCTTGCCCCTACAACAATTGGAGGAAGCCTTGATTTTTGTTTCAGTGGGGGTGCGCACCTATTTAGTACACCAAGTATAACTGGTGCCAGCTCGTATGTTTGGACTACACCGTTAGGTGCGACAGGCTCCAGCACAGGGACAAATATTAGTTTGATATTTTCACAAAGTTTTAGTTCAGGGACACTTTCTGTACAAGCACAAAATAATTGTGGTCAAAGTCCCTCTTTCAATGTAGTAATCAATCAGTACCTTAACTCCAATACAACTTTGGACATTACTACTTGTAATCCATATTCATTTAATGGGCAAATCTATGCTCAAAGCGGAACCTATTCTTATGCTGGCCAAACCATTCACGGTTGTGACTCCGTTGTAGTTTTGAATCTTTCTATATCTCCCAGTATCACAACCACAATCGATGAAGACGCTTGTGGATCATATCCTTGGAATGGTCAGTCTCTTATGTCGAGTGGCGTATATATTGACTCTCTACAAACAGTTGATGGCTGTGATTCCGTGGTCGTACTTAACCTCAATGTTTATCCAATAGAAGCCATTTTAATAGACAGTACCGTACTTGATGCGTTTTCCTGGAATGGGACCGATTATACAACATCGGGTACTTACACACAATTCTTTACTTCGGTAAATGGCTGCGATAGTACGGTAACGATCAACCTGACTATCGAAGATAGTGAGCTATTGGAAGCTAGATCGAGCTATTCAATCTACCCAAATCCCCTGTCAACGGACAGAGTACTTACTATTGAAGGAATCCAAGACGAAACAAAATATTCCTTACTAAGAATGGATGGCAAAAGAGTTCAAGATGGCCATACTCAAGGTGAAATCAAAATTAATTCTCTTCTTCCGAGTGGTATATATTACCTACAAATAGATCAAACGAAAATCAAATTAATCCTCGATTAAGAGGTCGGTTCTTTTGACTTCGGTGCTTCGTGAACAACGAGTTGTGGGTAAGGAAATTCTATTCCTGCTTTGTCAAATGCTATTTTTAATCGGCGACGAAGTTCTCCAGTAACTTCCCACTGACTCAAAGCTAGTGTCTCACCTTGGATTTTCACCATAATTGCGGAATCAGCAAAATCTTGTATCCGAAGAAATGTAGGTGTCTTGGTAATCAATTTGCTAAATTTTTTATCGCGCTTCAGCTCTTCACCCACCTCGTTAATGACGCTGATTAAAAGATCAATATCTGTGTCATAGGCCACACCAATATCAAAATTTACATTTGCAAAATCTTTGGCAGCATTTGATACAATTGTAATCTCTCCATGCGGAATATAATGAACCGTTCCATCAGAATCTCGGAGTGTAGTTAAGCGCAACGAGATTTTTTCGACCGTTCCCTTGACGCCATTGATATAAACAAAATCACCTATGCGGTATTGATTTTCAAGGATGAGGAAGAAGCCTGTAATCAGGTCCCTGATTAAATATTGTCCACCAAATCCAAAGGCCAACCCAATGATACCTGCACTGGCAATAATGGGACCAATTGGAATACCAAATTCTTGTAAGATCATCATAAAAATGGTTACCCATACAATGATTCTTGTTGCCCACGTAAATATTTCAATGAGCGTGTTTTCCCGCTTTATTTCAGCTTCTTTTGTCGTGTATTTATCGCCAATTACAGCCATTCGGACAATCCTATCGACAAACCGATGAATCAATTTATTCAGTAACCACCCAACAAAAATATAGGTGAAGATGAGTAAACCGTGAGTAGACATCCACGTCCATAAATGGGAGATCCAAATTTCTAGCTTTTTTTCCATGCTTAAAATTAAACATTGCTAAGCAAAATGACTAGTTATTTTTTGTAGAAACGGTTCATAAAAAACACATGAGGAAAGGAAAGTGCAGACAAGAAGACAAATACTATACCCCAATTTTTTGCCTCGATAAAATAAAAATAACCAGCAAATAATACTATACTTCCTAGCGTAAATGGAAGCGCATGTAACCAAAGGGATTTGGAATCATAGGGTAGTTCCGTTACAAGATGTTTCCAACCATTCACACTGTGTTGAAATATAAAAAAAGTAGCAAATGATTCTAACAAAGGCACTTGACTAAGTAGCACGAGAATTAATATTGCTTCTGCCACACGCCATGATTTCAAAATAGTTAAAGGTATTATTCCCATGATACACCAAAAGGGCCATTTACTTATGAATGTTAGCGCTTCATGACTCCATTGGAGAGAAAACCCAACATGCATTTGTGTCAATAAGATCCCAACTTCATTTTTGTGCGTAGCCAATAAAAACATTAAATAATAACTACCCCATAAAAACGGATGCCAGATTGCTCTATTACAACGCCAAATTTGCAAATCTGCCTGCCCAAAATGCCATACAGAATAAATAAGAAAAAAGAAAAGGGCGAGTATTGGAGAAACGAACCAAAATGCCAAAACTGACATACCCAGAATCAGGTACCAAACAACATATTTCAATAATTGCTGCCTTGTAATGTCGGGTAGTATATGAAGGTGATCCAATGCACCGTGGGGTAAGCCTACTATAAAAAAGCCTATCAGTAATATTGGCCAAACCCAACTTATCTGACCTATACTCTGGACACATAAACAAAGAAGTACTACCAAAAGGGCTGGTGAAATTTGTTTGGCTTTAGACCTTAACGTCCATAATAAATCACGAAGTGCAGCACTTACAAACCATCCGATTGGCAAACTACTCATCAATTTGAATTCTTCCAATGGTCGTGTTTTTTCATCTAAAAAATCCAAAACACGAACAGCATGATTTTTAGCAAATAAGCGTTCAAAGATAGCTTTACCCCGATGTGGAGTCCGAGATAAAATTTGAAGGAGTAAGCGGTCATAATAGTCAAACCGCCCTATTCTATTTCTTCGTGCTAATTTTTCCCTTTTTAAACTCAATGAATCCGCCATTTGTTGCGCATCTGTTAAGCTGCGGACAAATGAATAACCTGTACTAGGTTTGAGTTGCCCACCAGCCGCTCCTGTTCTGTACCAATTTGATGGCAAGTTTTCATCTAAAGGTGCTGAACTAGCCATTGGAATACAACCTTGCTCTTTTTCTTTAATTTCGTAAGGAGTTTGTAGCTCTCTAAGGTACTTAACTATATACTGCTCCGCTTGTGATTCAGTCATTATTTCGCTCCCAAAACGCGTTGGTTCTATCAATGCAGTTTGCTGATCAAATGGCAATATGTATAGAAATTGTGTGTGGCCATTTTGGGGAAATACAAAATCCATCATCGTAAATACATGAGGGTCAAAGACCGGCTTTTCCGTATGTACAATCCATCCATAGAAACTTTGGGAAAGCACGGCTTTTTGAGTTGTGCTTTTTTCAAACCTAGGAGGTCTAGAGTCAAAAACATATCGCGCTAAATTCTTTCTAGGTCGCTCTAATTGCTGAGGTATCCAAGTTGCTTCATATTGAGCAAGTATTTCTTTTGCGCGGCTGTAAAGCGTTTCAGATCTGATATAATAATAGCGCTTGTCTTCTAGCTGTTGAATTTGTTCATTTGCACATTTCACGTGTGACCAACTGTGGGTAACTAGTCCATCTAGGCCCGTCTCTTGCATTACTTTTGGTTCAAGCCAAAAGCAAAAAGTGCGATCATTTTGTTCTTTAAGAGATGGTTCATATACAACAATTTGACCTTTATGAAGTAAGCCCGCACGGTGCAACTCCAACAACAATAAAGAGTTGGCGCACCCCATGCCAATGAAGGCATATTCATAAGTTGCTGTATCAGAAGTCAAATGGTTAGTTTAGGTTGTAAATATAACCCTTTGATTGTCAAAATGTTTTACTAAATAAAGATTGTTATTTATTTAGCGCATGCTACCCCTTCTTCACTATCTTCTGGATCTCAGCTTCTGTCTGTTGAAGCTTAGTTTGGCAATATTCGACTAATTGGTTAGCGCGGGCAACTGTGTTGGCGAGCTCGTCAATTTTTACTTCTTTATTTTCCAATTTTTTGACTATCCCTTGAAGTTCGGCGAGTGCTTCTTCATAAGTTAACTTAAGTTCCATGCTATTTTTGAATTTTAGTGATTGTACTAAATACCATAAATTGATCTGTAAGAGTTTGTAATTCTTGACCTATGAGTTCGCCTTTAAATTGAGAGAGATCTGTATTAGAAATACTACTTATAGTATATCCAACCTTCAATAACTTTAATGGGTTGAGAACAGCTATTTTTTCTTGTAGGTTGAGTATCTCTAACTTGTGAATTTCTATGTGGTTGGCTGAACGCAAGACCAACTTTTCTAATATTGAAGGCAGTTCAATAGTTTGAATCATCTGAATGAAATGACTCGCTGACACAACACCTTTTTCCAATGACAATTCCAATAATGCTTTCTGTTCGGCAAGGATTTCATTGGTTCCAACTTCAATGCGGTGCATCTTGGCTTGTACATCTGTGCGATAATCAGTAATGATATTTTGAAAGTAGTGTGTGAGGAATTTGTTGGTACTAGTGAAATGTTCGGTGGTATGGGCTAAGGAGCTCAGTGCTTGATTTAAGATGCGATCAAGGCCAGATTGAAGTTCAGCTCTGAAAGTACCAACCCTAATATATAAAAATTTAGCCACAGCAGTTGGGGTTATTTGTTTGGTATGTGCAACTAAATCAGCTACTACCTCATCGGTCTCGTGTCCAATTCCTGTCAGTAGCGGTAAATGAAGTTGAGCGATAGTTTTGCAAATTTCATAGTCATTAAATACGTTCAAATCCATTTTACTACCGCCTCCTCTGATAAGTACAATAGCATCAGCAGCATAGGTATCAGCTTCTATAAGGGCTGCACAAATTTCTGTCACTGCTTTGTCACCTTGAACACTTGTGGCAATTTCTTGAACCACAAAATTGGTAAAGATTCTATTTTGCTGGAGTTCGGTCAAAAAGTCTCGATAGCCTGAAGTATCAGGAGAACCTACCAAAACAATCTTTTTCATGATGAGCGGTAAGTGCAATTGTTTTTGCACGTTCAACAATCCCTCTAGCTGCAATCTCTCGATGGTTTGCTTTTTTTTGAGCTCAATTTCTCCATAGGTAAAGGCTGGGTCAAGATCTAGGATGGTTAAAGACAAGCCATAAATTTCATGAAACGCTACAGCAACCTTGAACAAAAGCCGATTGCCAGGCTGCATAAGTTGTTTGAACTCTTCGCCTAAATTTTGCTGAAGTGCCAATACTTGTGTGCGCCAAATAGTAGCTTTCATTTGTGCAGTACTGTGGCCTTCCAATGAATCAGCTAGCTCCAAATAATAATGCCCGCCTTTAATATTGAGTTTTACTAGCTCACCCGTTACCCAGTAACTTTGTTCACCGTAAGTGCGTGCCAATACGTGCTTGATACTTGCAACAAGTTGTGTTAGTGTATAGGTTTTTTTTTGCATTGACATATTCAATTATAAACTTAAGTCATTATTCCGTAATTTAGTTTACTAATTACAAACATATGAGGCTCCTACTCTTTATTTTTTTACTGCTTTCGAGTATTAGCTATGCTCAAATTCCTAGCTATGTTCCTGTGTATGGCTTGCAATGTTATTACCCTTTCAACGGGAATGGTAACGATGCTGGCACGTTTAATAACCATCTCACCAACAATGGGGCTGTGCTCACAACAGATAGGTTTGGAAATTCAAATGCAGCCTATAGCTTCAATGGCAGCAATCAGTATTTGATAAAAAATACACCAAGTTTTACCTTTAACCCAAATTCAACATTTACCGTTTCTCTTTGGTTCAATAGACAAAACACAGCCTCCACTGGAATTCCAATCATGCATGCTACAACAGCAGCGGGTAACTTCATTTGGATTTTTCAAACAGGTTCTGTTACCATGAATTTTGGCACTAATAAACAGCAATCAGCTTGGATATGGGCTCCTAGTCCTACTACTACCAATGTTTGGACACATATCGTGCTTGTCTATAATGCAGGTGCTATGACGCTCTACAAAGACAATGCTATAGCAGCAACAGCAACTTTTACGCATACCAACGTAAATAGTGCAACTCTTCCATTATATATTGGCAGAGGGGTTAGTGGAAATTATTTTTATGGTAAAGTCGATGATATTGGCATTTGGAATCGTTGCCTGTCTCCTTGTGAAATCAACGATTTATATACAAGTTCCAATACCCTTACTACGGTCAGTGCTGGTCCTGACTTATATGCTTGTAATGGAGGTTCAGTAACCTTAAACGGAACTGGAGCCAATACCTACCTATGGTCTCCTAACATTACAAATGGGTCTTCCTTTGCACCAACAATTAATCAAACTTACACCCTAACTGGTTTTGATACTAATAACTGTTCTGCTTGGGATCAGACCAATGTACTCATTGAACAATTTAGCATCAATGCGGGTCCTGACCTTACTATTTGTCAAGGAGACAGCGCAGTACTCACTGCAACAGGTTCCCCAAACATTATATGGAACAATAATGACGTAAGTAATGGAATTCCATTTTTTCCGCTAACAAGTGGCTACGTGACTGCTTTTGCAACAAGTCCAAATGGTTGCTTAGCCTCAGATTCTATATTACTTACGATCAATCCGGCACCAAATATTGATGCAGGGCCTGATCTGGTCGCATGCCCAGGAGACAGCATCACTCTTTCAGCAACAGGCGCCGGTAACCTCTTGTGGAATTCCTCCATTACAAATGATACATCCTTTGTGCCCACCTCAAGTGGTACCTTTGTTGTGAGTGGCATGGACAGTCTAGGTTGTTCAAATACAGACACCCTTGAACTTATCCTCGGTAACTTGCCAGATCTCAATGCAGGACCAGATCAAAGCATCTGTTTTGGTCAGGAAGTAACCCTTAGTGGAACTGGAGGTATCTTTTTATTTTGGGATAATAATATTATAGATGGCATTCCATTTATTCCACAATCAAGTGCAAGCTATGTGCTCAATGGGGCTAGCAATGAAGGCTGCGTAGGCACCGATACTGTTTTTGTAAGTGTCAATGAAGCCAGTAGCAATACGATAAATATTGCTGCAATTGACAACTACACACTCAATGGACAAACCTATACATCAAGTGGCACCTACACACAAGTTTTAACAAATAGTGTTGGTTGCGATAGCGTACTCACCATTAATCTTACGCTAGATTTTACTGGTTTGAACGAAAACCAACAAGCATTCAATCTTTATCCAAATCCAGCGAAGGATGTAATTGTAATAGCTATCATACCTGAATTAATTGGTCAAGAGCTGGTCATGTGCAATATAGAAGGTAAGACCATATTAAAAGCATATTTGAGCACAGCTAGTCAAACTATTCCAGTACAGCATGTTCCAGCTGGAATTTACTTTATTCAAGTAAATGGCAGTACACAAAAAATACGTGTTGAGTAGGCTTTATCTCTTTGATGTCAATGGGTTGCGCAAATTCGTGTAACCCACTAAGTGTAAGCGCACCACTCCGACCGGTAGTTTAGCCTTGACTAAAACTGGTATTCTGTTTTCATCAGCAGTTACCCAAAATTGCACATCTTCCTCATCCTTAAAGTAGCGCCCAGTTTGAACAAGCGGTACAAACTTATAACACAAGAATTTACCCTTCTTCGTGTCAATAACTTGATGAGTTAGGTACTTGATTTGGAGGGTAAACACTTCATTATCCATAAAAACAGGAAACTTAAAAATTTGACCTTTTTTGGCATTTTTGAAATCTAAAGTTCTCGCGTAGTAAAAAGCAGAAATCATATCTTGGACACCCATCGGTATTGGATAGATTTTACCCTTATTGGTTTCAACCGTTTGATTCTGGTGATGAAAAGTATAATCCTGACTGATTTTATACCCGCCTTCATCTACCCTACGCTTGAAAAACCATGGCATTATACTGCGTTGATCGAGGAATGATTCGTAGGTATCCTCCACATGAAAAATATGGTCAAAAGTATTGATAGAATAGCCCTTAGCTACTGCATGATACAATGGACGACCATGCCCTTTGCGGTCGGTCCACTTCAGATATAGGGTCGCCTCTCCTGCATCTATGATCCCATACGATAAATGATAACGAAGTTTCTCTCCTAGTCCAAAAGCGTTATTGTCGGTAATGGGGAAAATTTCTTTACCACTACTCGAAAGCAAGAAACTTAGTATCAGGATATAAAGTGTGAAAATGCGGACCTTCATAGCGTTAGTTTGAGAGGTCCAAGCAAAGCACATGCCAAAAATTAGTCGATTACCAGGATATAATTATTTTTCTTGCCCTTGCCTAATAATACATAGCGACCGTTGATCAAGTCGGATGAAGAAATAATGAAATCCTCGCCCACTTTTTCTTTATTGACTGAAATCGCATTTGCCTTGAGCTCGCGACGTGCCTCGCCGTTGGAACTTAAGAACCCAGTTTTAGACGCAAGTGCATCGATAATTCCCAAACCTGAGCCAAAATCTGCAGCAGCAATTGTTGCTTGAGGCACCCCTTCAAATACAGCAAAGAAATCTTTTTCCGAAAGCGAGCGTAGATCTTCTGCGGTAGATTTTCCAAATAGAATATTACTTGCGGCAATTGCTGTTTGCAAGGCTGCAGAACCGTGCACGCGTGTGGTGATGTCCTCTGCAATAGCCTTTTGCAAAATTCGTAGATGAGGAGCCTCTGAATGGGAGGCCTCTAAGGCTTCGATTTCTTCTTTGCTACGCAGTGTAAATATTCGGATGTAATTACCAGCATCGGCATCAGATGCATTTAGCCAAAACTGATAAAATGCATATGGGCTTGTTTTTTCTGGATCAAGCCAAACTGATCCACTTTCCGTTTTGCCAAATTTGGTGCCATCAGCCTTTTTAATCAAAGGAGTAGTTACCGCATAGGCCTCACCACCAGATTTTCGCCGAATGAGTTCAGTTCCAGTGACGATGTTTCCCCATTGATCTGAACCACCTAATTGAAGAATACAGTTATGGTGTTGATTCAGGTGATAAAAATCATAACCCTGCACTAATTGATAAGAAAACTCTGTAAATGACATGCCAGTCTCTAAACGCTTTTTTACGGAGTCTTTAGCCATCATATAATTGACAGAAATATGTTTGCCCACGTCGCGGATAAAATCTAGAAATGACATGTTCTCAAACCAATCATAATTATTGACCATTTCGGCAGAAGTAGCTCCACAATCAAAGTCCAAGAATGCTTCGAGTTGTTTACGCACGCATGCCACATTATGATTGAGGGTGTCTGCGTCTAATAAATTGCGCTCTTGACTTTTTCCTGATGGGTCTCCGACCATCCCGGTTGCACCACCTACAAGCGCATATGGTTTATGGCCGGCACGCTGAAAATGAACAAGCGTCATGATTTGAACCAGGTGTCCAACATGAAGTGAATCTGCTGTAGGGTCAAAACCGATATAACCAGCGGATACTTTTTTAAGAAGTGCTTCTTCGGTTCCGGGCATGATGTCGTGAATCATACCGCGCCATTGGAGTTCTGCGATAAAGTTGCTGGGCATTTTATTGGGTTAATTCTTTGAATACTTCTTCTAGTGTTTTTTGCTCAATGTTGAGTGTAAGGATCAGCCAATTGTTCGATTGAGCATACTGAGCAACCTCTTTTCTGAGGTCAGTGATACTGACCGATTCAAGCAACCAACCTTTGTTGAGCGCTTCTACCTTACTCACATGAGGAATTTGCTTGAGCTGGGTTGAACTTACGGCGTTGTCAAATTCTACGTAAACCGTTTGATGCGTTAATTCTTGCTGTAGTGTTTTGGCGGTATCGTCGGCAACAATTTGACCTTTCGATATGATGATTACGCGATCGCAGATGGCCTCCACTTCTTGCATGATATGGGTAGAAAGGATGACCGTTTTTTCTTTGCCTATGTTGCGGATGAGGTCGCGAATTTCTACAAGCTGATTTGGATCTAGACCAGTTGTGGGCTCATCCAAAATAAGCACCTCCGGGTCGTGAATAATGGCTTGCGCCAAGCCAACGCGCTGACGGTAACCTTTGGAAAGTGCGCCAATTTTTTTATGCTGTTCTACATCTAATCCAACCGCATGAATCATTTCTGCTACGCGGGATTTTAGATTCTTTATTTTATATATGCGCCCTACGAATTCAAGGTATTCGCGCACATACATATCGGTATATAGCGGGTTGTTTTCTGGCAAATAGCCAATAATTTGACGCGTGTCAAGTTTGTCAATATCGACTTTTTTTCCGCAGATAAATACCTCTCCTTGGCTTGCCGGCATAAAACCAGTCATGATTTTCATGGTAGTAGATTTGCCTGCGCCATTAGGGCCCAAAAAAGCAACGATCTCCCCTTTTTTGACTGAAAAACTAACGTCGCGAACGGCAGCTTGTTCTCCGTAATACTTATATAGATTTTTGACTTCTATGGACATAGTATGCGAAGTTACTCAATTTTTCAAAGAAACGTTTAATGTACTACCCTACGGGAGTAAAACGCAAAAAAGAAAGCAAAAATAGTAATACCCATTTGGGTCTCTAGTCCATCTTCGATAAAGAGCGTTAATAAGAAAATTAGACCCGTCAAGATACCATGAATTTGTTGATATTGAATTTGTCTTTTGATGAACAAGATAAGTAGGGTAATGAATAAAAGTAAACCAATAAGACCTAGATTAAGCCATGTTGTGAGGTAGTAATTATGAGGACGCAAGCGACGGTCTGGTCGAAGTTGAGACTCTCGCTCTTCATAACGGCTTTGCATTTGATCACTTAGGTCTCCAACACCAACACCAAGAAGCCAGTTGTCTGCAATTAGTGAGGTGGCATTGCGCCAATATTCCAATCTTTCTAATAACGAATGATCGTTTGGATTGTCGCTATGATGCAATTGATAGCGCAAACCAAAAAGCCGCGCACTGAGTCCGCCTTTCGCCTCTCGTATATCTGCAAAACCTAATTCTATCCATCGAATCTCTTCATTATTCAAAGTCTCTAGACCTGAACCTGCAGCACAACCATTTTTACTGAGCACGAACCGCTCGATGGTAGAGGCTAATAACTGTCCTCTTAGATCTTTTCCATCAAAAGGTAATGTGGAACGTTTTTGCCAAACTTCAGCCAATTGCGCAGGATTGCGTGGACAGGTTTCTCTTGTCTCAATAGGTTGAGCTAAATAATATATCAAACCGAAAACTAAGAAAATACTCATGGATCCAATTCCCAATACCCAGCCCCACTTTCTTCGCTGCAATAAAAATGAAACAGCATGACCGATCAGAACAATAAGAACAGTCAATACTCCGGATAATGCCTGGCTATCAAGCGTATAGAAGATAAACCAAAGTGCCAATAAAAAATACCACTTCTGTTGACGAATTCGAATTAAAGTAAATGACAAGCCGATACCGATTAAGATACCAAAGCGGATATGTGAGCCAAACATTGACATTTCTCTGATATCCACCAAATGGAGCTGCTCAGCAAAAAAGTGATAAGAAATACTATTGACTAGAGAAGTCAGTAGTAAAGTAGCCAAAAAGAAACTCCAAAGCCCTTTAATTTTTTGGGGGGATGGTAATGCTCGCACAGAAATGATGAGCGGAATGAGTAACAAACTAGTTAGCCGACGTAACTGATCCAATCCTTCAACCCAGTTTTGGGACCATAACAGACTAACCCAAAAGAGGAAATAGAATAGTAAAAGAAGGTGAATCAAACGGTTTTCTTTAATCCGTCGATAATAGGTTTGGAAATCTGCTTCTAATAGGAGATTTAGACTGCCCAACAATAAGCCCATGGACATTAAAAACTTGCTGCACACCATTCCCACCGCAAAAAATAAGAGGGCGAGGTAATGTAATCTTGAATGGGCTTTTATCCCGAACCAGCGTTGTAACATGTATTTACTAACGCTTAATTTTTCAATATAGTATTATACTGAGCTGGGGCTGCTAAAATTTCTAAGCCCTTTTGAACGACTGGATCTGCTTTTAACTGTTGTTTGGCACGCCCCTCTTGATAGTAATAACGTGAAACAATTTCATCCTCAAGCAATTCGCTAATCTCCTGTTGAAATTTGTCGAGATCTCGCTCTTTTGAAGGTGTCACCTTCTCTAACATTTGGTTGTACTGAGCAGAAATATCTTCAAAATAACCCTCCTTTTCTGCCGTCTCTTTCATCTTGCGCAAAGCTTCTTCTGATGCAGTTGTATAGTCAAAATCAGGCTGAGCCATGACGTAAGCCTTAAACTTACCGTATTCTTCGGGGCTCAATTGATAAGTCCCTGGCTCTGCAATCGAAGCGTGATCTGCTGCATACTGAGTAGCGTAATTAAAAATATGATTCTTCACCAAAAGCATAGCTGCAAGTCTACTCAGGTCCTCAAAAGAGACTTCGACGTCTGGCTCTATTCCACGGCCATCAATTACTGGTCGGCCATTTTTGGTTTGAAAAGTCTTTAACAACGAGTCTGCCACTTCTTTTGCTTTTTCACCGCTAGCTTTGTCATAATATTCTAAACGTTGAACACAACGACCAGATGGAGTGTAGTATTTGGCAATTGTGATTTTTATCTTAGAGCCGTATTTGAGGTCGTAAGTACGCTGAACCAAGCCTTTCCCAAAACTTGTTTCGCCAATCACAACTGCACGATCTAAATCTTGAAGACTACCTGCTAAAATTTCGGATGCGGATGCAGAACTACCATCAATCAAAACTACCAAGGGCATATTTGGAGCAAATGGTTCTTCGAGCGTTTTATAGGTGCGGTTCTCTTCAGCTACTCTTCCTTTGGTAGTAACTACCA